>SUWZ01000032.1 GCA_015061185.1 Bacteroidales bacterium | reverse complement strand
AATTTTAGGTACAAGTGGGTAGGTTCCAATTTCTTCCCCGACCTTGTAGATTCTACACCTTGCAACTCGTTATACGCTTGTTGCATAACAGATAAAGAGTAGGGATTTGGAATTTTCTCTCCCAACCGAATCTCTCCCGTTTGAAATTCTTGAAACTGGCTCGATTGGTCAAATCCAGCATCCGGTTCGTCGTCTTCACATGAGAAGAAGGGCATGGCCACTAAAGGCAACATTGCCCAAAACAATCTTTTCTTCATTATCAAACAATTAGAAATTGTTAAAATTTTTCACAAAGGTAAAGAAGAAAATTGCAGCGAGCAAGAGAATTAGAATAAAATTCACAAATCTGTGCAAAAGTAATTATAAATAAAAAAAGCAGAGGCAAATACGTTTTACCTCCGCCAATTCCCTACTCTTATTCTCCTCATTAAATTGAAATCGGTAATTCTCTCTTTATTCCTTGCTCTAAGCATATCAAGGTCTCTGTGGCAGAGACTCCCTTGATGCTCTGAATTTTACCATTCAGCAACTGCATCAAATGTTCATTATCTCTTGCATAGAGTTTCACCATCATTGTATATGGTCCTGTTGTGAAATGGCACTCAACAATTTCAGGTATTTTCTCAAATTCAAGCACCACATCAGAATACATAGAACCTTTCTCCAACTTAACGCCAATGTAGGTACAAGTTTGATAACCTAAAATCTTGGGATTTACGTGGTATCCGGAACCAATTATCACTCCCATATCAAAAAGTCGTTGCACCCTTTGGTGAATAGCTGCTCGCGAAACTCCACACTCTTCTGCGACATCTTTAAATGGAATGCGCGCATTTTTTGTTATGATATTTAATATATCTCTATCTAAATCATCTACTTTCTCCATGTTTTTTACTTTTTGCTACAAATATAGATGGAAATTAGACAAAATAACACATAATTTTGAAATTTAACATAGTTTTTTGCTGTTTTACTGTCAAATTTCTCATTTTACTCTTCGTTTAAGCTGATAACCTCGTCCATCTCAGTATCCCATTTTTCTGTCGGTACCTTCTCCACTAATTGGCATGGCAGACAAATTCCTATTTTATAGGAGGGGATAGACGGAAGGAGTTTGTCGTAGTATCCTTTCCCTCGTCCTAAGCGATTTCCTGCGGAATCAAATCCTACTCCCGGGATAACGCATAAGTCAATTGCTGAATAATCTTTCCATTTTTCTCCGGTCGGTTCCAAAATTCCAAATGCTCCTTTTTGCATCGAATCCATTCCCCTAAATTCTCTTATCTCCAATATATCATCTTTTACCACAGGAAGGAGTATTTTCTTTTTTTTGCTCCACTGTTCGATGAATTGGTGAGTGTGAATTTCGTCCGGAAGCGACCAAAACATTAAAATGGTTTGTGCCGATTGAAATTGCGGATTATTCTCTAAGCGAGAGAGTACTTCTTGTGATAGTCCGACTCTTTCTTCTGCAGATAGAGCATTTATTCTTTTTTTTATCTCTTTGCGAAGTATGTTTTTTATAGCTCTCATTTTCGAATAATCTTTTGGGTTTGTATTGTTTCAGAAGATATGATTTTCAGAAGATACAATCCTTTCTCTCGGAATAGAGATGAGGGAAGTGTATGTTCTTGTTTATCTTCTGTCGCATTATATATAGCCCTTCCGGCAATGTCGTAGAGTTCGATTTTTACCTCTTCCGTAGAGTTAATAAGAATCTTCACCTCGCCATCAGAAGGATTAGGGATCACGTCAAAAGAAATCGGATTGGCAAATACATCTTGTAAGTCGGTTTTTTCGGGGCGACGAACAACAGGCTCTATCATCATCGAAATAGCTCCCGGACTGACGGGATGATTTTCAAACGATAACCAATTGTTCCCTTGCTTGAAATAGCTGCTATTTCCGGTTGTTTTTAGTTTCGTATGGTAGAGAGAAAATTTGTCCGAATAGTTTTCCGGAAGTTCAAAAACAATGAAAAAAGTAGAGTCAACCACAATGGGTTGGTCAAATCTCAAATAGTTATCTCTTTTAGTGAGTGATTCCAATATTTTATTTTGAATCTCATTGGTTCTGCCCACGTATTGTTGATTTTGCAATTTTACCAATTGGCTGTGTAGTAGATTTTCCGGTTTTTCGTCGCCGGAATAGAGATGCACGTATATAGGATATTTGGAGTTGAAACTTCCTGTCTCCGGAATAAAATGTATTCCATAAACTTCTCCGCCTTGAGGCAGATAAAACCGTTCTGCAAAGTGGCGGATATTCAGATTGTTGTGTCCGGTCAGGAATTCTTCTTCTGATGTGGTGTAATAGAGTTCGTCGTATGTCCTAAAATTCCCGATACGACTGCAACCTCTTCTGTACGGGTCAAAACCGTCGCAAGTGAGGGCCCCGGACTCTGTAGGGTCTAAAAATGTTTTCAATCCCTCTCGTTTGTAATTATCTTCCCATACTATCCCTAATCTGTAAAAGGCATCAAATCCTCTCTCTTCGCATGAAACATCCGAGTAACCACCACTTAATGCCCCGATGATTCTTTTATCTTGATTAAACAAGGCCGAACCCGATGAGCCATTTTCTGTCAGTCCCTCCTCCCAAAAATCTACAATCCAATGCCCTTCGGCAGCAAACATTCCGCTGCATAAAAAGGTTCCTTTCTTAGGCGAATCAGAATCGGATGCTATTTTCTTTAAGTCCCCTTCGGGATGGTGTATGCAAAAGACATTTTCTGCCGGGGTGTCTGAAGCGTCCCAGCCGGCATAGTAGGGCATATAATCGACAGGAGGTTGAGAACTCAATTGCAAAAGGGTTAAGTCTCTCTCTCCATCAAAAGCCATAATTTCTGCCCCGGAGATGCTCATTTCCATATTCCCTCTTATTCCGGGGAAGCAATGAGGAGTTTGATAATTAAAAAAGAAAACACAAGTAGCGGCCAATGCTTCCGACTTGCTTAGGCTGTTAAAGTTGAGGCAATGAGATGCCGTAAGCAGATAAGGAGTTCCATCGCAGGCCGTATTGTTAATCAAATTTCCACTGCAATAGGTTGTTCCGTTGATGATGATAAGCACTCCGCTTCGTTTCTCCTCTGAGTATCTATTTTCGCAAGTGACATCAATTTGACAATATAAAGAGTTGTCAAACGAGGGCAATTTACGAAGTCCGATAAAGTCGTGGTTGATGCTGCCAACAGATAATTCTCCGTTACAACCTTTAGGACTGATATACTCGATAATAATCTCATCCCCCTCCACCGGAGCCGTAGCAAGGAGTTGTTCCGGCAGATTATTCTTCTCTGTAAACGCTCCGATGATGTGAGATTTTGATGGAGTGTAGATAAATACTTTTTCGCCTTTTTCCAAACGATACCTATTGAAGATGACATTGAGTGAGTAAGCACCTTCAGACCTTACTCGTAATCGCCACACCTTTGTGCCTAAAGAATCGGTTAAGAGCACACCAGAGTTTTCAGGAGTAAAGCAGACTTTATGGGAGAAGGCAAATTGAGTTCCGCCCATGCGAATAGCTTCGTCTTGAGAAGCAATAGCAGATGAGTCTATCGCAGGTAAAATAATCGTTTCCAACGAACGAGCAGTTCGTACAGATTGGGTTGATTTGATGACCTCGGGGTAGGGGAATCCTCCAAAACTTATCTGAGCATTAAGGTGAGTACAGAAAAGTATAGATAGTAATAAAAAGTATCTTTTAGCCATAAAGAACAATATCGATTTCCTTTTGCAAAAATAATTTTTTATTTTTGAACAAAAATAGATTAACAGAAAAATGAATATAGAAATAGAGAGAAAATTTCTTCTGAAGAATGATAATTGGAGAGAGGGGGCAGTAGGAGTTCACTATAAGCAAGCCTATCTTAATGAGAAAGGAGACAATACCGTGCGAGTTAGGATAGAGGGCGAAAAAGCCAAGTTGACGATAAAAGGGAAGAGCAGCAATATATCTCGGTTAGAATTTGAGTATGACATACCGATGGAGGATGCAGAAGCACTTTTCACGTTGGCCAAGACCCCCATTGTGGAGAAGTACCGATACAAGATAATGTATGCCGGCAATTGTTGGGAGGTGGATGAGTTTTTAGGCATGAACAGAGGATTAGTTGTAGCAGAAATTGAGTTAGAGAGCGAGACACAATCTTTTGAAAAACCCGATTGGATTGGCATGGAGGTTTCCGGCGACAAACGCTACACCAATGCCAACTTAGCCAGAAAGCCCTATTGCGAGTGGTAGGGTATTTAATCCATATTCACGACATTTTAATGGCGATAAGGGAACATCCGGTTTCCCAAAGGCTTCCCAAAGGTTTCCCAAAGGAATTCCTGAATCAGTCCGTAGAACGTATGATGCGATTGCCGTAAATCTAAGACTCACAATTTAGCCAGAAAAACCTATTGCGAGTGGTAGGAGGATTAATACTTCTGTTTATTCGGGATAACACCTCTCACACCACCCTTAGGCTCTTTCACATCACCTTTGTAACGAGGGATTAAGTGTATATGGACATGGAATATGCTTTGACCTGCAGCTTCGTTAATGTTAATGCCAACATTAAAGCCATCCGGATTGAACTTTTCTGTTAATAATTTTTTGCACCGGTTTACCAAAAGCCATAATGCTCGTTGTTCATGTGTTGTTAGATCAAAATAGTTAGCAACATGACGTTTTGGGATTATTAGCGTATGACCTTTACTGACAGGGTAACCATCTAAGAATGCAATGGCGGTTGCACTTTCGCTTACCATCTCCACTTTAGGATTTAAGTTGCAAAAAGGACATTCTTTGACAATCTTATATTTCTTTTTGTAATCAGTTTTGTTAAAGAGTTTGTATTCATAAATTTCACAATTTTCATTAGAGAATATACTTTTGTAGGGTAGAACAACATTGCATTGATAAGTTGGTTGTTTATGTACGAAATGAGTGCGAAATCCTTCACTTTTTAAATCTCTTCGCACTGTAAAATAAGCAATGCCATTGGGTTTAAGCAATTCAGAAACTGACATTAAAACCTCTGCCTGTTCTTCAGATTCAAGCACATTAAGAACATAATTGCAAATAATCGTATCAAATTGTTTATTAGGATATTCTGGACGATAATAGTTATCATAACCAATGATGCTGAACCCCTCTTTTTGAAGTTGGTCAGTATCGAATCCAAATCCGCACCCAAAGTCTAAAATATCACCTTTTAGTAGGTTGTTATTTTTTAGCCAACGAGTTGGAAATGAGACGGTTGTACGTTCTTTAGCAGTTAAATGCGGATTGTTTTTAATTTTTTTCATAGTTGCCAAATTTTAAACCCCATGTTTTCTGCTATTTGTACCATTGGCGTGAATGTTCGCTTGAAAACATTGAAAAAATCCGATTTCGAAAGATTTATTAAGTCTGGAATAGAATCATAAATAATCAGATAATCTTCAAAAATTTTATTATTCATGTTCTTCTCATATAATATTTTCATAGCATCTTGATGAAGGGACGCAAATGGTTGTAAATACTTATCTAATTGGGGAAGATTATTACTTTTTGCTGAATTAACACTTGGATCAGAAGGAATTAAGTTCCATAACAAATTGTGCGAAACAAAACTCCATGGGACAAAATGGTCTAAATCATATTCTTTTGCAATTATGTTTTTTCCTGTATATATGCAATTAATTCCTCCTGTGATTTCAATGTAAGAGTCCCAATATTTACGCTGTTTTGTAAGAGAATCTCTTTGAATGGGCTTAATCAGTTTTGATGGAACATCTGGAACATTGGGATTCCGTTTTTGTAAAAATTCTGTTAAGTTCCAAAAAGCAAAATCTCGCAAAATTTTATAGTGCTTTGTCAGATATTCTACCCAAATATCATTAACTACGATTCCATCGTTATAAATTGCGTAAAGAGCATTATTTTCATATTGTTGTGATTTAGCTATTACTTCTTCGTCGCAGGTGTATTTTATCCATGGAGAGAGAAAACGATAGGGTACATTTATAGAGAAAATTTTCAAAAACTTTTTTGTTTCTTTTAGGTTGTCAACTAATAGATTTTTTATCTTTTCTTTGTCTGATTCGATTGAAATTTGATACTCCTTTTGAATTTCAAGTGATTTTACAAATAAAGAGTCGGATTTCCCAAATGATAGTTTAAAGTAATGAATGGGATACCAAGACTCTGCAATCATTCCTGCGATTATTTCCCAAAATGAAATTCGTGTTTTATGTTCTTTTATAACAATATCCATCATCGCCACGAACCAATAAAATTTGTAGGTAGCAGTAGTATTGTCAAAAATCCTTGCTAACGAGGATATGGGAAGTTTAGTATTTTGAGGTAAATTCATAGTATATTCAGTTATCACTCCGTAAAGATATAAAAAAACAAACAAACTCAAATAATCTACTAACAAGTTTTGGGAAATCACCTTAAAATTTTAGATATTTCGTTCTTTTCATTTGTTTTGGTACGCTTTGTACCCATCTGCCGTAATGAGAGGACATAAATACCATTCGGGAATGTGAATTCTTTATTGTTATCCAAGCGGTTCAAGGTGAATTTATAGTACTTACTTTAAAAATTTTTATTTAGTCTCACGAAATACAAAAATTGAAATGATAATTTCGCACTCACTTTCGTTTCTTTGTTGTATCTTTGCGCAAAAGAAATTGATTTTGAATAAATTGATAGATAAATGAAATATTATAGTACGAATAACAAATCGACACAAGCTACTTTGCAAGAGGCTGTCGTAAAGGGATTGGCCTCTGACAGAGGCTTGTATATGCCTGAGGTAATTAAGAGTTTGCCCGACTCGTTTTTTGAAGAGATGAAAGACCTTTCTTTTCAAGAGGTTGCATACGTTGTGGCGGATGCTTTCTTTGGTGAGGATGTTGAGGCTGAGGACCTGAAAAAAATCGTTTATGAAACTTTGAACTTTGATGTTCCTTTGGTGCATGTTAATGACAATATCTATAGTTTAGAGTTGTTCCATGGTCCTACATTGGCTTTTAAAGATGTTGGTGCAAGATTTATGTCGCGTCTTTTGGGATATTTCATCAAGAAAGAGGGGCAAAAGGATGTCAATGTCTTGGTGGCAACTTCGGGTGATACCGGTTCTGCTGTGGCTAACGGCTTTTTGGGTGTTGATGGAATTCATGTTTATGTCCTTTACCCGAAAGGGAAAGTCAGCCCTATCCAAGAATGCCAATTCACTACATTAGGTCAAAATATTACTGCATTGGAGATTGATGGTGTATTTGATGATTGTCAGGCATTGGTGAAGTCGGCATTTATGGACGAAGAGTTGAACAAGAAGATGTATCTGACATCTGCCAACTCAATCAATGTGGCACGTTTCTTACCGCAAGCATTTTATTATTTCTATGCGGTGGCTCAACTTCATAAATTGGGTAAAAAAGATAACATTGTTATTTGTGTGCCGTCCGGTAATTTTGGAAATATTACTGCCGGATTGTTCGGCAAGAGAATGGGTATGCCGGTGAAACGATTTATTGCTGCCAATAATCGCAACGATGTATTTTTCCAATATTTGAACAGTGGCGTTTATACCCCTAAAGCATCTGTTCAGACAATCGCAAATGCTATGGATGTGGGCGATCCAAGTAACTTTGCTCGCGTATTGGATTTATATGGCCACTCTCATGAGGCAATCAAAAATGATATTTCGGGTTGTACCTATACCGATGAACAAATCAGCGAAACGTTGTTAGATTGTTATCGTAAGCATGGTTATCTTTTGGATCCTCATGGTGCTGTGGGGTATCGTGCTTTGTCTGAGTATCTGGAGAGTGATGAGGTGGGTGTATTCTTGGAGACTGCTCACCCTGCGAAATTCAAAGATACTGTGGATCGAATTTTAGGTGAGGAGATCTCTATTCCGGAGAAGTTGCAAGCCTTTATGAAAGGAACCAAGCAGAGTATTAATTTGCCGAAAGATTTTGCATCGTTCAAGGCATTTCTTATGAATGAGTAATATTGTGTAAGAAGCAAAAAGAGGATGAAGGTAGTTATTGTAAAGTATAATGCCGGAAATATTTTTTCTGTCGATTATGCCATGAGACGTTTAGGCGTTGAGGCTGAAATTACAGGAGATTTGGAGCGTATCCAATCTGCCGACAAAGTGATTTTCCCCGGGGTAGGTGAGGCCGAGACCACGATGAAGTATTTGAAAGAACATCGTTTGGACGAGGTGATAAAGAGTCTTAAACAACCCACATTGGGAATTTGTATAGGCATGCAGTTGATGTGTAAGTATTCTGAAGAGGCTGTCTCCGGACGCGTTGATTGTTTGGGCATTTTTGACGAGGCCGTTCGTTTGTTTATACCCAATGAGCAGGTTAATAAAGTCCCACACATGGGTTGGAACACTATAGAGACCGTTAATCATCCTCTCTTTAAAGGCTTGCCGGAAGACCCCTATTTCTATTATGTGCATAGCTATTATGCAACTGTGGGTGAAAATACGATTGCGACAACAGATTACATACATCCATATAGTGCGGTTTTACATAAAGATAATTTTTACGCAACTCAATTTCATCCAGAAAAAAGTGGAGAATTGGGTGAGATAATCTTAAAAAATTTCTTGGATATATGTTAGCAAAAAGAATCATACCTTGTCTTGATATTAAAGATGGGCAAACTGTAAAGGGAGTAAATTTTGTCAATATTCGCAATGTTGGTGATCCGGTAGAGTTAGGTGCGGAGTATAGTCGTCAGGGGGCAGATGAGTTAGTCTTTTTAGATATCACAGCGTCACACGAGGGGAGAAAGACCTTTGTGGATTTGGTACGCAGAATAGCTCAAAATATCAGTATCCCTTTTACTGTAGGCGGAGGAATTCATGAGTTGAAAGATGTTGATACCTTGTTGAGTGCAGGAGCGGATAAGGTTTCAATAAATTCTGCTGCAATAAAAAATCCGGATTTAATCAGTGAGGTGGCGAAGAATTTTGGGTCTCAAGTGTGTACTGTTGCCATTGATGCCAAGTTGGAGGATGGAGAGTGGACCTGTTTTTTGAATGGAGGTAGAATACCAACAGACAAGAAGCTTTTTTCTTGGGCAAAAGAGGCTCAGGAGCGCGGAGCCGGAGAGATACTGTTTACCAGTATGAATCATGATGGTGTGAAACAAGGGTTTGCCAATGATGCTTTGGCGGTGTTGTCGGAGTCTCTATCCATTCCGGTTATTGCGTCGGGAGGGGCAGGAACTATGGAGCATTTCAGGGACGTTTTTGCAGAGGGTAAGGCTGATGCTGCTTTGGCGGCTTCTATTTTTCATTTCCATGAAATTGCTATTCCTGATTTGAAGCAATATTTAAACCAGCAGGGAGTTCCTGTTAGGTTGACTTGCTAAGGCGGTTCTATTAAACTCTTTTTTGGGAATCCGCCTTAAGAAGTATCGCTCCTATTCCATAAATTTTGAGACCAATTTAGAGAGTGTTGGTTTTATCCATCTTTTTCGGAAAAGAACAAATAACAGCATGGTGATGATGTTCAGGCTTGCAGCGCAAAGAAGCGCAATACCTGTATCACCATGCCATTCTTTTATATAGTGGTAAGTTGCCAGAGAAGCAAATAATAGAAATAGTATCGAGTTGGTTAAGCAAATAGCAATGACAATAAAAAAGGTTAATGCATCAGCCAATTTGTTCCTGATTTTAAATTTTGTTAGGGTTATTTCTTGTTTGAAAAAAGAGAATAAGAGATTAAGAATAAATTGTGTCATAGTTTTTTTTCAAAGAAAACGATTGATTTGTTTGTTTTGTTCACTTCTGATTTGATTGTATCTTTGTGGAAATTATAATAGATTTAATTATGAAAGAGTATTTTCCTATAATAGATGAAGAGGGTAATGTGCTTGGTAAGGCATTACGTTCTGATTGTCACAATGGTTCTAAGATTTTACATGTGGCTGTTCATCTTCATTTATTCAATACAAAAGGCGAATTATATTTGCAGAAGCGAGCAGATTGGAAAGATATTCAGCCCGGCAAGTGGGATACTTCTGTTGGGGGGCATGTTGATTACGGAGAAGAGATAGAGTCGGCTTTGCTACGCGAGGCTCGCGAAGAGTTAGGTTTAGAGGGTATCCGGCCTAAGTTTCTCTTTCGGTATATATGGGAAAGTGAAGTTGAGCGAGAGATGATCTATGTGCATTATGCGGTGTCTGATGTAGAGCCCAAACCTGACAAAAATGAGGTGACAGAGGGACGATATTGGTCGATAGAAGAGATAGAAAACTCGCTTTCAAAGTCGGTATTTACCCCTAACTTTGAGGTCGATTTTGCAAAATTGAGGGAATCAGGAGTGTTCTGACTCCCTCAATTTTTATCGAGTCAAGTTAATCTTGAATGCGATACCAAAGTCATTGGTAACAGTTGGGAAACCTTCAGACACCTTTGGATTGCTTGATTTGCAATCATAGTACAACTTGATATTCAAACGTTCGCTGAATAGATAGTCGGCAGAGAATTTCAAAGTGAATGATCTCAAACCACTACTCAACTGAGAATATTCTTCATCAATAACACGAATATAGGCATCTGTATTTTTGAAACCGATGTCGGCTCTTAAATTCAAATCATTTTTAAACTTCTTTTGTTTTTCTCCGATATTTAAAATCATACCAATGTCATCAAAACGATAACCGGAACCAACTACAAATTCCAAACTGGACGATTCTAAGATTTGGTTACCCGGAATATCCAATTGAACGGTACGCGATTTTTTGATTTCAAATTTCATGGACAAACTGTTTTTCATGCTTGCATCCACTCCAAAGAGAGGTGAGAACTGCTCATTGATGCTAACACCCAAAACATCGTATTTTGAAGTAATATTGTTGAAGTCTTCAAACTCACCTGCTGTACCATAGAAATCACTGCCATATACATTGTTAGTCCAATCAGTCAAAGATTCGTATGGACCAATATTGTATGTACTCTTGTACGTATGATTTAAATTAAATGCTTTAAAATGTTTTTTGATAGCCGGAATCCACATGAAAGCATCACAAGTAATTTTCCAGTTTGGAATCAACGAAGTGATGATGCTTTTGAATGTTCCGTTAGGGATATAATTCAAATCCACATTGTGAGCACTACGTCCGAAATAGGTAGAGTAGAATGCAGGGATAAGAACGTCTGCCGAGCTTTTATCAACGTAGTTGATTTTCCCGTTAGGATTCTCTCTTCCCACTTCGTTATAAATTCTTGATTGGACGATGTCTCTATTTTTTAGGAATTCTTCAAACACTTCCGAATTATGCGTATTATCCATAAATGCAGTTCTGATAGGGAGGCAAGTTCGTGAGAAAGAGCCCGCAATGTCTTGAGAATTCCAATCACTATCATAACCATACATATAGTAGATGTCTGTTTGGTGATTTTTGTACCAAGAGGCATTAAGATCAATCTTCAAGCCCGGAATAGGTTCCACCAATGATTTAACCGTCAAATTCTGGGTAATACTGTGAATCACAGGATTGGTGATATTATCGTTGACAATCAACAAAGAATCTTCACGATATGCCCGTTGTAAGAACTTTTCGGAATTAAAGAAACCAAATGTAAAGTCATAGCCCGGATTGGAGTGATCTTGTCCCAAGAATCCGCTTAATGGTTTGTAACCATTAATTTCCAATACGTCGGAGTGACGATAATTGACGCTGATATTTCTAATCATTGTCAAGAATCTGATTGAGTAATCTTTTACGGCTGTCATAGGACCTTCTTTCTTAACAATTGTAGTAATTTTCAGTGTAAGATTATTTAGATCCTCTTTACTGGTAATTGTGATTGAATTGGCATCAACAGTTTTTACCTTCACCGGAACAATATTTCCGGCAGTATCAGTCAACTCTACATTTAAGTTTGTAGAATTTAAGCGGTGATTGATACGAGTCTTATTTCCTTTTTTAAGACGAAGACGTTTACGCTCATAATTCTTCGGTTTTTTAGGTTCTGCATCTTTTTTCTTGACAGCATTTTTGTTATTCAATCTTCTATTCAAATCTTTCAAGTAAGGGAATTTGTTATAGAAATTCTCAAAATTCAAGCGTACATCACCTGTCCAATTTCTAACATTCTCCATCATATTTCCGGTGATAGGACTTTCACCCAATGATAGAATAGTACCCTTGTCCCATTGATAATTTGCATTGTACTGAGCGTTGGAGGTAATCCAATCCAAGTGAGGCAATTTATTTATAGGGATTGCGTAACTTGCAGTAAATTTCTGTTCATAAGAGACAGGTTCACCAAACTCCTTGATGCTTCTCCATACAGTATCTTTCCATTGTTCATACCAATCAAAGTAATTGATGTCTCGCAAATACTCTTTATTGATTGGAATATTAACAAGTCTTTCATCATCTGAACTTCTGATAATCTCGTTGATTTCAGAATTAGTAGCAGATGTAAATCTAAGTTTAAGAGAGCGAGTCAGATCCCACTTGATATCCGCTGTTCTATCCCATTGCCAATTCTTGTCAAATGACATGTATTGGAAAGTGGTATCTTTCACAATAGGAGAATTGTAGTTGCGCGATTGAATTTCTTCATAATACCTGGTCATAGAGGTGCTAAATGCTATATTCTTAGGGACGTAGTAGAAATTAAAATCGCGGATTAATTTCCAATTATTAGATTTAAACAATTTTACCTTTTTGAAAGGTTCTACCGGTTTGGGATTAATTGAATAAACATAATTGAAAGTACCTTTGTAATTCTTAATCTTTTCATATTCCACCTCCGGATTATTTTCAACAGACTCATTGTACCCCAAACTGAATGAGAAGTTTGCAGGGTCGTATGGCATAGGTTTTTTACTAGTAATACCAACACGAACGTTGTTTAAAGTATAACTTTGGTACACTTTATCTGTTTGAGACATAGCTTTTATAGAATCCTTTTCTTTCTCATGATCAAAATTATCCAACGTTTTGCTCAACTCTGTATCTGTGTTCATTGGATCATATTTTGGAGAGGTACGTTGATGAGTTCTAGTGTAGGTAAATGGCAAATTTACTTTTGCTTTTTCCGGGAATAATTTACCTAACTGAACTGCGGCAGTAATATTATATTCGTAGAAATCCTCTTGATTTCTATCGGTGATATTATCCTCGATATTACCAAAACCAACTGTTTCAATTTGTCCGCCCACAGTTAATGAACCTAAATCAGAGAAGACAATACCTAAATTTGCAATAGCAGCCCAACCGCCCTCTTCATCGTATCCGGACATGCGCATTTCGTTCACCCATATTTCTGCATTATGGGTTACATCATCCTCGTTAACGATACCAATCATCATAGAAGAGATATCGCCAAATGATGGAGAACCAATAACAGCCATTGTATTATTTCCGTGCATTTTGGTATAACGTTCGTTGTAGCGCACTTGACCCGCATTTCTTTTTTTGTCGCGCTCCAATTTCAAGTTGGTTAACATCTCAAATTCGAAGTCGAAATTATTAGCTTGAGGCCATACAGAATATTGGTCGATAGCTCCTGCAGGAGTAATTTTCAATGGGATGCGATACTCGTAATAATTTTCAGTAAAGTCGGAGCCAAAACGTACGAAAGCATATAGGCGATTGTCTGGAATATTTTCTCCATCAATCATCTCTTCAGCATGAACAAACATTTTGAATCGCTTATACTGACGAGTGTCAAGCGTAATTGTTTTGTAAACAGCACGAGCATCATTAGGTTCCAAACTATCAATTTTTAGCACCATAGCCTGTTCGTTCTCCTCAGTTAGTTGCATCTGACTTGGATCTATGGTTCTATCTATACCCGGAGGCAATTGGTAGCCAACAGGTTTTTTACGCGAGTCATTTTCGATACAAACAGACGAGATGTCAATTCTTCCTGTTTTTTGAAGTTTACTTGCGATGCTATAATCAACCAATTTTTCATTCTTTTCGTAAACTCTCCAATCAGTACGAACCAATTGAAGTTCACCAAATCTTAAATGCTCTTCCTCTTCGAATCCTGTCAAATACATACGAATGAAGCGGATAGAACGAAAATCATTGATGTTACCCTCTGCACGTTTTCTGGTTGTGTTAATTGGAATACGGAATTGATACCATTTCACAATGTCACTATTCCCATTTTTAAGCTCAACAGTAGATTCTACGCGGTTTGTGATGAAGTTACTTTCCCAGTTAGCTTCATTTTCAAACATATCTTTGTCAATTTCTACAATATACTCGTAATATTGTTCTGTTTCATTAAGAGTATTGTCCCCGTTCAAATCTTCAGAGTCGGGGGATGTGGTTGCAGTGGATGTAAATTCGTCAGAATTAGCGGTAGAATTTCCCTCCACACCATTATAATATTTATATCTATTGAAGATATCCAATTCACGCTCATCATAGTCATCTCCTCTGAAGTAGTGGAAATTATCTCCGGCAGGGTCAGATAATGGAGAAAATGCCTCTTCTGCCCACCTCAATTTTGCAGTACCGGTAACTTTGCTGTTTATTTCTTCGTAATATTTGCTGTACGTATAGAAGTTATATTCATCATCATTTGAGATGCCGTCCAATCCTAAATCTTGTTGATATAGATTAGAGTTATCAAAAGAGTTTGTGATGGAGGTCAAGCGAGGAACACGCCCCCAAATTGTTGTATCATTAACAGCATTATTGTTAGATGTTGGCAAGCCATTTTCAAAGGCCTTTCTACCATCTTTTAGAACATCCTCTGAAACGCTTCCCAAGTTAAATACAAGCTTTCCGGAAGATGTATTTATATCATCATAAATAAATGGGTCCATCAACCAAAACTCCAAATATTCGATATTGGAAGTTTCAAAATTGGTATTATCCAACTTCCTCATAATACCTGCCCAGTTACTCTCAGGGGCATTTAAATAACCATTTTCATCAATATCAACATTCAAGTTGTAGGCACCTCTCTCTCTTGGATAATAGTGCAGATGTAATGTCTGGAGTGTAGAAGATTCTCCAAAAATAGGGTCTTTATCCTGATAAATCTCTTGTTCGATAACCGGTCTTATGTAGTGGTGAGAGAGCATCTCCTTATCATTTTTGATATGCTTTGGAGTATTCGCATTTCCGTTGGTGAAGATTTGGTCGATATAGTACCATGCGATATGCGCACGATTGAGGTTATACCCAATATTAAGCATATCGGTATTTTTAATATACCCATTATCAACTTGCTCTTTCCAGAATGTATCATTATCCTTTATGAATCGTTTCCCAGAGAGTGGACCGGAGGTGATTCTAGGAGTACTTGCCAAAGCCCATGCTGTTGGATTTTTTATGTTGATAGAAGATTCTGTCCCCTCAAAATCGTCAATATAAGAGGTGCCATAGTCATCTTGATTTACGGCCTTATTGTGTCCAGGCAACAACTGTGCAAACTCTCCCGAAAATGCAATAGAAGAGGGAGCTGTTGCATTGATAAGAGGAATCTTGTCAATTACAGATGTCAACCATTGCCAATCCGACTTAAATGTACCATTTACGCCCCAAATAGTATTAGAGATAGGTTCATTTCCTAAATTAACCTTTTGAGTCAGTGGTTTTTCAGATAGATGAAGGATTGTTCCACCTAAAGTAAATTTATCAGAAAATGCATACTCCAAATTGGTTCCTAATAGAGATTTTCTTTGCGTATTAAAGAATGATTGACTTTCAACCGAAACATCTATAGGCGAATTTGAAGCTAAAGCAGTTTCATCCAAAATTTTGACGATACCCAAGTTATAGTCCACGGTGTAGCCTGTTCCCTCTGTCAGAGTTCGTCCTCCGGCAGTAACGCGAACAGAACCTCTGGCAATATTGGTCACACCTAACCGAATTTCAGAACCGGACGTAGAACTATACTCTCCTGTGATTATAAACTTATTCTTTTCTGTATATTGTTCAGCAACAGTTAAAGTAGAGTCGTACAATTGAGGGAAGGCATATTTTTCCACTCCATGCATATTTCCGTACCCATCTTTAACCCCTTTATCAAACGGACGAGTTGATAAGAAAATAATTCTACCTGTTGCAGGGTGAACAGTGTAACCTTCTATATAATCAAAGTAGCCATCCGGCATAGCCTTATTCCGTTTATTCAGCCTATCCATATTAAGGACTTGCAATAAGTTACGATTACTTAGAGCAGGGATATATGTCAAATAGGAGGTGACAGAGTCGCTTTGGTAATAATATTTAATTTCGACTTCAAAATTATCAGAAGGAATATTATAAGCCCCCAATGAATAAATATTTTTCATTGCAAGATTCCACAGACGCTTATGATTAGGAGCGGGGATTGAACTCTTAATCAGTTTGACATAGATATTTTGAGTAGAAGTCTTTGAAGTATCAGTGGTAGAAGTTGTTAATTCACCCACGCGATAAGTTTTTCCACCCTTTGTGTATTCGTATGCGACAGCGACGATATTGTCTGGATTTACAGAACTTTTCAAAGAGATGTAACCCAATTCCTGATTTAAGATATATTCAGAGGCGTTTAATAGTTTTGCATTGTTTAAGATTTCAAAATCTTTGGCGGCTTCCAATGAGTCGCCATTCTCCTTTTTAATCAAACCGAGGGAGTACGAAGCGGTTTGAATATCTCTAATCCCAGGATTATTCTTGACCGTGTTATAAAGAGTTCCATTGCTATTTTGTGGCAATTCTTCTGAGACATCCTCATCATTGTAAGTTTCTCCTAAGTCAGCGAGAGCTACAACATTGCGCGTTGTGTAATTAGACGTAGAATTAGAATTATTGGTGGTCCATATTTCTACTTTATTGATGACAATTCCCGATTGGGGATTAGGAGCATTTTTAGCCCATTCGTCATAATGATCGTAAAAGTAAGTAGAGAGGAAGAAGTGTCTGTTTTCCTCATATTCAGTAGGTAATAATTCAAATTCTGTTGTTTGTGCACCTTCAGTTGAAATTGTTTTTCTCTCGGATTCTTGTTGAGTAATGATTGCAGAAACTTTCAATTTACCAAATTGCAAATCAGTTCTGAATCCAAAAAGGTCGGTACTTCCGGATATTAATGAAGAGGAGAGCGGAAGGCTTACGTTACCGGCTTCGATACGTTGGATGATATCATCTTCGTCACCTTTGTATCCTAAATTAACCAAACTTTGGTCGGCATTAAACGTAGCTTCGGTATTATAATTTAAATTGAAATTAATTTTGTCTCCAACAGATCCATTGGCAGAAAGTTGAATTTTTGTATCAAAGTCGAATATCGTGTTAATTCGGTTATTTTCCGATATGGTAGGATTTTCGCGTTTAGAGATGGTAAATCCAAAATCTAAATCGACAGAACCTTGGGTTTTCAATTGAATACCACCGGGACCAAAAATTTTATCTCCGGTTTTCCCCAAGCCAATTTTCAATTCACTCAAGGAGAATTTATTTCCTCCATCGGTATTATTTTTAGCTTTTTCTGCCCAATAAGAATTCATGGACTCTTGTAATGAGTGAGCGCGATATTCATCTTCACTCAATACAAAAGGAGTTACAATATCCATATCCCCGATTCTTGTACGATAGATGTAGTAACCGGAATTAGGGTCATATATTACATCTTTTGTAACATTAGACGGGTCTTCTAAATCCGCAGGAGTTTTTTGTTTAAAATCATCGTATGTGACAACCTCTTTTTTTATTGGGAAACGAAGTTCAGTTGAGTCAGACTTCATCTTTTCTTCCTTTTCTTTCGGAGAAACAATGTAGTCTGTCGCCACCTTTTGAGCATAGGCAGAAAATGCTACAATACCACTGATTAGTAGCGAGATACCGATTATATATTTATAAAACTGTTTCAATTTTTTTTTCTTAGTAGATATTAAGAACGTTATCTTAATCGTTTTAGTGCCTCTTTGATTAATTTTTCTAAAGGTAACGTTGGAGATTCTATCAAAATCTTATCTAAAACTTTCTCTGAATTACTACGAAGAAACCCTAAGACGGTGAGGGCTGTTAATGCCTCTTCTCGATTATTGTTTTCAGATAAGAATAATTCGTCCGATTCAGACTTACCAACCTTATCTTTCAAATCAACAATAATTCGCTGAGCGGTTTTAAGTCCAATTCCTTTAACCCCTTTCAGTTGATTAACATTTCCCGAACAGATGATTGCTTCTAATTCAGCAACTGAAAAAGAGGATAATATGGTTCTTGCAGTATTTGCACCCACTCCGGAAACGGAAATTAGTAATAGAAATATATCTCGTTCTTCCTTTTCTGCGAAACCATAAAGGGTAAACGCATCTTCGCGAATAACTTCGTGAATGAATAATTTCGCACTCGATTGTCCTTCAATTTTAGCGTATGTATTTAGAGAAATGTTCAAAGTAAAACCTATTTGTCCGGTCTCAATCACAGCAGCCGTTGGTTTCAATTCTGAAATTTCACCTTTGATGTATTCAAACATTTTTATAAAATTTGCCAATTAAACCGCCGACAAAGATAGCGGAAAATTCGCACATTGCAAAATATTGAGCTGCGTTCTACAAATTCATCTAAAGTTCGCTTAAAATGGTCGTTAAGGAGAGTACATTAAATTCCCCGTTTAGAATTAAAAAGTACAAATCATGGATTGATAAACTTTTCGGTACTTTTGATTTATTTAGGCAACTTTCTGATTGTCAGTTGGTCAAAGATTCGCACTGCTTCCCTCTTTCGCAAAGCAATTTCCTCGAAATAAATTCAAAAATCACTCGAAAAGAATTTATAGAACCTTTCTAGAAGTTGTTTAAATTTTATTAAAAAAAAAATTAGAGTTTCACTCTCTTATTTTCGGCATCTTTGAGATTCTTTTTAACCTATTTTTATTCTCCTTTTTTGATAATAGTCCACTATTTTCTGCAAAAGAAGACTAAAAATAGATTTAAAAATCTCTCAAATATGCTCGAAATAAAATTCAAACAACTTCTAAAATATTTAATAAAAATCG
Organism: Bacteroidales bacterium; assembly: GCA_015061185.1. GTDB lineage: Bacteria > Bacteroidota > Bacteroidia > Bacteroidales > Paludibacteraceae > UBA1181. Next base: position 21,598 of record SUWZ01000032.1, on the reverse strand, counting down.
AATTTATACCTAAATATTTGTAAATACGTGATTAAAAGCACTTCTTAATTTGGCAAATCCAATGAAAAAATTTAATTTTGCGAACTATTATGGCAATAAATGAATTTCAATGATTGTATGATGAAGAGAATTTATCTATTTCTTTCAGTTTTCTTTGTGTGTGTAGGTTTGTCGGCACAAATTACAATGCAAAATTTGCATCAAGTTAAGGTGGACAATTTGTCGGATGCACAGGTTTCTGACTTCGTAAAGAAGTACACAGATGCCGGCTATACTTTGTCTGATGTGGAGCAAATGGCAAAAGCCAAGAATATGCCTTCTTCTGAGTTCGAGAAATTAAAACAAAGAATTAATAATTCGGAGATGCGAGTTAACCAAGTTTCAACTTCAGACGTGTCAGAGGGGGTATCAGACATGACATTAACAGCTGTTCAGAATCAGCGCATAGAAGATGGAGCAACAGATAATCGTATTTTTGGAGCCTCTTTATTCAAAAGTTCAAAGCTATCTTTTGAGCCGGGACAAAATATGGCAACACCTAAAACATATAAGGTAGGACCATCTGATGTGTTGCATGTAGATGTTTATGGAATGAGCGAGGCAACATACGATTTGACGGTGTCGAGAGATGGAGCAATTAGAGTGCCGGGAGTTGGATTAATTCATGTCAGTGGTCTTACCTTGGACCGGGTAGAGAATCTGCTTAAGAAAAAAATGACATCCGTTTATAGTACGATAGCATCCGGACGGACAACCGTTTCAGTAACCGTGAATAAAATTCGTTCTATTAAGGTCTATATTTTAGGAGAGGTTGCGAATCCGGGAAGTTATACATTGTCTTCGGTATCCTCTGTCTTTAATGCATTAAATGCTTGTGGAGGACCTTCTAATAATGGTTCTATGCGTGCGATTCGTTTAGTTCGTGACGGTAAAGTTTTAGCGGAGGTTGACCTATATGAATTTTTGATGAACGGAATTATGCCGAGTGATATTACATTACAAGATCAAGATGTGATTCAAGTTCCTCCGTATCAAAGTAGAATTACTATCAATGGAGCTGTTAAAAGAGATGGAATATATGAGTTGAAGGAGGGAGAGACACTTGATGATTTGTTAAAATATTGTGGTGGTTTTGTGGATAATGCTTACACAGAAAGGATTTCTGTATCGCGTAATAAGGGTGGAGAAAAAAGTGTTGCAGATGTTCCTGCAGAGATGTTTGAAATGTTTACTCCGGCATCAGGTGATATTTATCAGGTAGGAGAAATCTTAGAAAAATATACGAATAGGGTCCAAATTATGGGAAGTGTATTTCGTCCCGGTGTTTATGCGTTAGAGAAGGGAATGTCTCTTCGTGATTTGATTACGAAAGCAAACGGTTTGACGGAAGATGCCTTTATGGAGCAAGCATCATTGGTTAGACTGCAAGAGGATTTGACACCTGAGATTATTTCATTTAGTGTGAAAGATTTAATGGATGGTAATTTCAATGTAGAGTTACAAAAAGAGGATATTGTAACCATTGGCGGAAAGAATGATTTTGATTCAAAAAAGAATGTCTCGATATATGGTCAAGTTTTCGAACCGGGTTCATTCCCATACTATGAAAATATGACCTTGAAGGATGTACTTTTCATGGCAAAAGGATTTAAAGATGAGGCAGATCCGGAAAAGGTTGAAGTTGTCAGACAAATTTGGGACGGGGAAAAGTTGGCGTATGATGATGTTAAAACAGAGGTATTTATTTTATCAATGACTAAAGATTTGTCCGGTGTTGGGGCAGATTTTAAAATTGAACCAAGAGATCAAATTACTGTTCGGTCGAAAGTTGGTTTGGAGAAGTTAGGCAAAGTTCAAGTTGTGGGAGAGGTAAAGATGCCGGGTTATTATGCCATTACTCGCAAAACAGAAAAGATTTCAGATGTTTTGGCTCGTAGTGGAGGATTAACGGAGTATTCTTATCCGAAAGGTGCTTTTTTGATTCGTTCAGGACATCGCACAGAAGCAGAAAAACAAAGAGATCAAAAGATATTAGCGATGCTCATGGATCAAACAGATAAAAATAATAGTGATGATTTAAGAAAAGAGCTAAGTTCCCGTACCGATTTAGTCGGAATTCAATTGGAGCGAATTTTGGATAAACCCGGAAGAGAAGGAGATTTAAAAATTGAAGATGGAGATATTATTTTCATTCCAAAGGAATTGGAAACAATAACAATTGGAGGAGAAGTGCAAGTGCCGGGTAAAGAGGTTTATACGACATCATCTTTAAGAAAATATGTAAGAGGAGCCGGAGGTTTTGGAAATCGTGCAGATAAGAGAAAGGTTTATGTTGCGTATTCTAATGGTTCGGTTGCGTCAACAAGACATTTCTTGTGGTTTAAGAATTATCCGGAGGTTGAGCCGGGAGCTCATATTTTTGTTCCTGAAAAACCTGATAAGGGAAATGATAGCAAAGAGAATGCATCGTTCTTCGTGTCATTGTTTGGTTCAATCGTTTCAATGGCTTCGGTTATTGTAACAGCTATTTCTGTAGTAAGTAAATAATTGTGGTAATATGGCAGATTTGGATGAATTATATAAATCGTTATTAGGAGAGACAAAGGAAGAATCCCTCTCGTTAAACGATATCATAAAGACGTTAAAAGTTTATTGGGACTTTCTATTGAAGCGATGGTGGGTTGTGGTCATCTGTGGCTTATTAGGCGGTGCGCTTGGTTTGGTTTATACGTGTTTGCGAACCACCAATTATGAAGCACGTTATGTGTTCACAATCGGAGGGTCGTCTTCATCTTCTTCAAGCATGGGTTCTATTACTGCATTATTGGGGTTGGGGTCCACATCAATGGGAGCGTTTAGTGGTGATAATATTCTTGAGTTGTTTAAGTCTCGTTCTTTGATGGAAAATACGTTGTTGTCTCCAATAGAATACAATGGAGATACAATTACTTTTATGGAATATTCGTTAATTTGTGATAGTGTTCGTGCAAGTTGTTTGGAACGTGATTCAGAAGAGGGTGAAGAAGAGGAAAGGGTTTCTATTTGTGACGTTGAGTTCCCATACGGTCAGAGTCGTTCCTCTTTTTCTCGTGTGCAAGATAGTATTTTATTATCTAAGGCAGGCGCATTATTGCAAACAAATGTGATGGTGGAAAAGAGAGATAAAAAGTTATCGTACGTGGAGTATGTTTTTACTTATCCTGACGAGGCATTTGCTAAAGCTTTTGCAACATCTCATCTAAATCAAGTTTCTTCTTTTTATGTAAATACAAAAACAGAGTTGTCTCGTTTGAATATTGAATCTTTTCAAGATCAAGCAGATTCTGTACGTCGAGAATTAGATAAAGCTTTGAGTAGCAGAGCTTATTATGCTGACGGGAATATGAATGCAGCTCGACAAATTGTGGGAGTGCAATTAAGAAAGTTAGAAACAGATATTCAGATTCTTGCAACGTCGTATGCAGAGATGATAAAGAATATAGAGGTACTTAAATTGGATTTGGCAAGAGAAACTCCGTTGATACAAATTATAGATAGTCCTATTTTCCCTTTACCTAATGACAAAATGAGAAAGGCAAAGGGAATAGTGGTTGGAGGATTTTTAGGCGGATTTCTATCTTGTTTGGCGTTAGTAGCTTTTTGTTACTATCTGCAATTGAAAGAGCAAATGTCCGTTGAAGTTACAACATTGCCGACAGAAAAGAAGGAGGGAGAGCAATGAAAGGAAAAAGGATTATAGTGGGAATAACCGGAGGAATTGCTGCCTATAAAGTAGCTACGGTGGTTCGTGAAATGAAACGTCGCGGAGCAGAAGTTAGGGTGGTAATGACTCCTATGGCAAAACAGTTTATCACTCCATTGACGATGGCAACACTATCTCAGAATCCCATCGCAGTGGATTTCTTTGATCCCGAAAATGGAGCATGGAATAGTCATGTCTCTTTGGGCTTATGGGCAGATGCTTATTTAATTGCCCCTGCAACTGCCAATACGTTAGGTAAAATGGCAAATGGTATAGCAGACAATTTGCTTTTAACTACTTATTTGTCTGCAAAATGTCCGGTATTTGTTGCTCCCTCCATGGATCTGGATATGTATGCTCATGAAGCAACTCAAAATAATATCTCATTATTAAAGAAACGCGGGGTTCAGGTGATTGATGCTGAGGAGGGATTTTTGGCAAGCGGATTGTCCGGCAAAGGACGCATGGCAGAGCCGGAACAGATTGTGAATGCAATGGATGAGTTTTTTTCCAAAAACGAGTCGTTAAAGGGGAAGAGAGTATTAATTACAGCCGGACCAACATACGAAAAAATAGATCCTGTACGTTTTATAGGAAATTATTCGTCCGGTAAGATGGGATACGCGATTGCCGAGGAGTGTGCAAAGCGAGGTGCAGAGGTGATATTAGTCTCCGGACCGGTTAAATTGAATCCTCAACACCCTAATATAAGAAGAGTTTCTGTGGAATCGGCGCAAGAGATGTTTGAGGCATCTGTGGCAGATTTTCCTACGGTTGATTTTGCTATTTTGAGTGCAGCTGTTGCAGATTACACTCCTGAGGTCAAATCTGATAGCAAAATTAAAAGAGAAAAGACGGGTGCTATGCAGTTGAATTTATCTCCGACAAAGGATATTGCTGCTCATTTGGGAACCCTGAAGAAAGAGGGGCAATTGCTAATTGGTTTTGCACTTGAAACGGATAATGAATTTGGTAATGCAACTGAAAAATGCAAACGTAAGAATTTCGATTTCATTGTGTTAAATTCATTGAGAGATAAGAATGCAGGTTTTCAGTATGATACCAATAAGATTACAATTATTGATAAATTTGGCACTTCTACCTCTTATGATTTGAAACCGAAGTCGGAAGTGGCAAAGGATATTTTGGACTATGCAACGCAATTATTATAAGTTTTGATATGAAATGGTTTAGACCCATATTGTTTTTGTTGTTCTTTTGCGCATTATTCCCGATGGCATATTCGCAAGAGTTGAAAGCATTTGTTCGAATAAATAGCGATCAAATAGAGGGAACAAACAAGGATATCTATGATGAATTGAGTAACAGTTTAACTGAGTTTATCAATTCAAGGAAATGGACTGATGCAACGTTTACGGAGGAAGAGCGAATAGAGTGTAATTTTGTGATTACAATTGATAATGTCGCAGGAGAGTCTTATACCGGGCAATTGCAAGTTCAAGCGAGTCGCCCTGTATTTAATTCGGGATATACAACCACTTTATTTAATTTTTTAGATCAGAACTTCAATTTTAATTATACGCAATTTCAACGTTTTGAATTTGATGAAAATCTGTATGAGTCTAATCTGCTTTCAACAATGGCATTCTATGCAAACATTATTTTAGGACTCCATTTTGATTCGTTTGGCAGATATGGTGGCTCTAAATATTTTGAAAAAGCAGAGTTGATAGCTGCCTTGGCTCAGTCTTCTGATGATGCAGGGTGGAAAGCATTTGACAGTGATAGAAATCGTTATGCATTGGTTAGCAATTATATTGATGAGCGATTGAAAAGATTGAGAGATGTAAATTATGAGTACCATCGTTTTGGTTTGGATGAAATGGTGAATAGCGTTGAAAAGGGTCGAACCGTTATTTATGGATTATTGCCCTATCTTCAAGAAATGAATCGTTCTTTCCCCTATTCGATTGGATTGCAACTTTTTGTTGAAGCCAAATTAAACGAGTTGTTGGATATGTTTAAGCCGGCAACATCAAAAGAGAAAAAAGAAGTATATGATATATTATCAAGTATCTTACCAACACAATCAACGAAATTTCAAGAGTTGTTGAATTAATTGTAGGAGTTATGTTGAAAAGTTTGACAGTTGAAAATTATGCATTGATTGAAAAGAGTGAAATCTTCTTCAATGAGGGTTTTTCTGTCATTACAGGAGAAACAGGTTCCGGTAAATCGATATTATTAGATGCTCTAGGATTAATATTAGGTCAGCGCGCCGACCAAAAAACATTGAAAGATCCGTCTCGGAAATGTGTTGTTGAAGCAATATTTGATTTAAAAGAGTACGACCTTATCTCTTTCTTCGAGAGTGAAGAGTTGGAGTATGACGATGAGACTGTCATCAGAAGAGAGGTTTTGCCCTCAGGTAAATCAAGAGCATTTGTAAATGATTCTCCGGTTGCATTGAGTAGTTTGAAGGAGTTGGCGGGGCGTCTGATTGATATTCATTCGCAACATGCTAATTTATTGTTGGCAGAGAGTAGTTTTCAGTTGCAAGTGGTGGATGCAGTTGCTGATAATTCGGCAGAATTGGCAGAATATAAGGAGTTGTTTACTACGTATGTACAGCTGCAACGTGAATTGAAAATTTTAGAAGAGCAGTCTGTTGCAGCAGAATCGGATAGAGACTACTTAGAATATCAATTATCTCAATTAAAAGAGTTATCTTTGAAGGAGATTGATCAGGTAGCATTGGAGGAGGAGTTGTCTTATCTGACGCATGCAACAGAAATTAAGGATGCTATTGAAGGGACAGCATGGTTGCTGAATGGGAAAGATGATAATATTTTATCAGAGTTGAAGTCGGCATCACAAATTTTGAGTGGAGTATCCACTCTTTATCCAAAGGTTTCAGAATGGGCAGAGAGAATCAATTCTGTGATGATTGAGATGAAAGATGTTGCTCGGGATTTGGAACAAGAAGTAGAGAGTGTTGAAGTAAATCCCAATCGTTTGGAGAGCGTAGAGAAGACTTTGGATAAAATCTATGCAGTAGAGAAAAAACATCATCTGTCATCTGTTCAGGAGTTGATAGAGCTTCAAGAGGATTTTGAGAATAAGTTGGAGCAGATAGGAAGTTATTCAGAGAGGATTACAACTTGTAAAGAGCAGATAAAAAGCATTCAGGAGGAGTTGAGTTCTAAATCAGCAATGCTTTCTGAGAAAAGAACTAAGGCGGTGCCATCCTTAGAGCAATCTATGAATGGGTTGTTGGTAGAGTTGGGAATTGTGAATGCACGTTTTAAAGTTCAGATTGACAGAGCAGAAACATTTTTGCCTACCGGAGAGGATTGCATTACATTCATGTTTTCGGCAAACAAGAGTGTTGCGGAAAGAGCATTGCATCAAATTGCATCGGGAGGAGAAATGTCTCGAGTAATGTTAGCGTTAAAGTGTATATTATCGAGAAATGTTAATTTGCCCACAATCTTGTTAGACGAGATAGATACGGGAGTTTCAGGAGAAGTGGCAACAAGGATGGCAATGTTGATGCTGCAGATGGGAGAATTCATGCAAGTTATCAGCATTACCCATTTACCGCAAATTGCGGCAAAAGGAGATGCTCATTATAAGGTGTACAAAGAGGATGGTGAGCAGGGAACCATATCACACATCAAAGCTTTGGCAAAAGAAGAGAGGGAGTTGGAGATAGCTCAAATGTTAAGTGGCTTAAATCCAACAGAAGCAGCAAAATTAACAGCAAAAGAGTTATTAATTAAATAAATAGCATAAACAATGATTTCATTTTTCAAGAAAGCGGATGCCGGTTACTTGGCAGTTGAAGTAGAACATGCGTTCTCTTCGGAGGAAATCGAGAAGTTGACATGGCTCTTTAGTGGAGCAGAATATACGGAAGAGAAAGAGATTGGAGGATGGTTTGTAGGACCTCGTAGAGAGATGATAACTCCGTGGAGTACAAATGCAGTAGAAATAACGCAAAATATGGCTATTGCAGGTATTTCTCGTATAGAAGAGTATTTCCCTGTGAAAGGAAAAGATTCAGAACACGACCCGATGTTACAACGTATTTATGGCGGGTTGGATCAATCTATTTTTACTATTGATAAGCAACCGGATCCTATTGTTTATATCGATGATTTGGCGGCTTATAATGAGAAAGAAGGCTTGGCTCTAAGTTCTCAAGAGATGGATTACTTGAATGAAGTTAGTCAGAAAATTGGAAGAAAGTTGACAGACAGCGAAGTATTCGGTTTTTCACAAGTAAACTCAGAACATTGTCGTCATAAGATCTTTAATGGATTGTTTATTATTGATGGAGAGGAGAAGGAGAGTTCGTTATTTAAGTTGATTAAGCGAACATCAGAAACCAATCCGAATAAAATTGTTTCTGCGTACAAAGATAATGTTGCATTCAACGATGGTCCGGAAATAGAACAATTTGCTCCTAAAAGCGGAGACAAGCCGGATTTCTTTGAAGTAAAGAAGATGAAATCGGTTATTTCGTTAAAGGCAGAAACGCATAATTTCCCTACAACTGTGGAGCCATTTAATGGGGCTGCAACCGGAACGGGAGGTGAGATCCGAGATCGTTTGGGTGGAGGAAAGGCAAGTTTGCCGATTGCCGGAACAGCTGTCTATATGACATCTTATCCTCGTACAGAGGGAGCAAGAGCATGGGAGAATGCTATGCCGGAGCGTAAGTGGCTTTATCAAACGCCAGAACAAATTTTGATTAAGGCATCTAATGGAGCAAGTGATTTTGGAAATAAATTTGGTCAACCTTTAATCTGTGGTTCCGTCTTAACATTTGAACATGCAGAAAATTACAAAAAATTTGCCTTTGATAAGGTAATCATGTTGGCAGGTGGTGTCGGTTTTGCAAAGAAAAATGATAGTTTAAAAGGAGAGCCAAAACCTGGCGAAAAAGTTGTGGTGATGGGGGGTGATAATTATCGTATTGGAATGGGAGGTGGAGCAGTCTCTTCTGTTGATACAGGTTCTTACGATAATGCCATAGAATTGAATGCTGTTCAGCGTGCTAATCCGGAGATGCAAAAACGTGTTTCTAACGTAATTCGGACATTGGCTGAATCTGATAATAACCCAATTGTTTCTATCCATGACCATGGTGCAGGAGGGCATTTAAATTGTTTGTCTGAGTTGGTAGAAGCAACAGGTGGAAAAATTGATATGGATAATCTTCCGATAGGAGACCCAACTCTTTCTGATAAAGAAATTATCGGAAATGAGAGTCAAGAACGAATGGGATTGTTGGTAGAAGAAAAAGATATAGAATTGATCAGACGCATTGCAGATCGCGAACGTGCGCCAATGTATGTTGTTGGAGAGACAACTGATGATATGCAATTTGTCTTTGAACGCAAGAATGGTGATAAGCCGATTGATTTGCGTTTGGATTATATGATAGGTAAGCCACCTCGTACGGTCATTACTGATTCTACTATTGAGGAGAAGTTTGAATCGGTACAAGTAGAAGAGACAAAAATTGAATCATATATCGAGAATGTGTTGCAAATGGAAGCCGTTGCTTGTAAAGATTGGTTGACAAATAAGGTTGACCGCTCTGTAACAGGTAAGGTGGCTCGTCAGCAATGTGCAGGAGAAATTCAATTGCCGGTTAATGATTTGGGTGCTGTTGCATTGGATTATAGAGGAAAAAGTGGAATTGCTACTTCCATTGGACATGCTCCGGCTGTTGCATTGGTAGATCCGGCTGCCGGTTCGGTTATTTCCATTGCAGAGGCTTTGACTAATATCGTTTGGGCTCCATTAAAAGATGGATTGGAAAGTGTATCTTTGAGTGCCAATTGGATGTGGCCGTGTAAAAATCCGGGAGAAGATGCTCGTCTATATAAAGCGGTGGAAGCATGTAGCGATTTTGCATGTGAGTTGGGTGTGAATATTCCAACAGGAAAAGATTCGCTTTCCATGACTCAAAAATATGGAGATGAAAAAGTATATTCTCCGGGAACCGTGATTATCTCTGCCGGTGCAGAAGTAGAAGATATTAGAAAAATTGTTTCTCCGGTTTTGGTAAATAAGAAAGGAAGTTATTTGTATCATATCGACTTCTCTTTTGATTCATTAAAATTAGGGGGCTCAGCTTTGGCGTTGTCCTTGAATCGTTTGGGAGATGAGGTTCCTACCGTTGCAGACCCATCTTATTTTGCAGATGCATTTGAGGCTGTTCAAGAATTGATAAAATCAAATTTAGTGTTGGCGGGTCATGACATCTCTGCAGGAGGAATGTTGACAGCTTTATTAGAGATGTGTTTCCCTAATACAAATGGAGGTTTGAAGGTAAATCTGAATGCAATAGCAGAAGAGAGTTTAGTTAAAATATTGTTTAGCGAAAATCCGGGTGTTATCATTCAGGTTGAGGATAAGAATGCTGTAGAGAAACTATTGCAAGATGCAGGAGTAGGTTTTGCTCAAATTGCCACCTTGACAGATGACAGAGAGTTAGTTATTGAGAAAGCAGGAAAGACCGTTAGTTTAGATATTGATAAGATGAGAGATTTATGGTTTAAATCATCCTACTTATTGGATCGTAAGCAAAGCGGAGAGACTTGTGCAAAAGAGCGATTTGAAAACTACAAAAAGCAACCGTTGCAAGTTAAGTTCAATGCAAATTTCCAAGGAAAATTGTCTCAATTTGGATTGTCTGCGGATCGTAATGGAATGTCTGGCATAAAGGCTGCGATTATCCGAGAGAAGGGAACCAATGGAGAGCGTGAAATGGCCTACTCTTTATGGTTGGCAGGTTTTGATGTAAAGGATGTTCACATGACAGATTTGACAACCGGCAGGGAAACTTTGGAAGATGTGAATATGATAGTTTTCTGTGGCGGTTTCTCTAACTCAGATGTATTAGGCTCTGCAAAAGGTTGGGCAGGAGGATTCCGTTATAGCGAGAAAGCGAAAGAGACTTTAGCTAAATTCTATGCAAGAAAAGATACGTTGAGTTTAGGAATTTGTAACGGTTGTCAATTGATGGCAGAGTTGGAATTGATGTATCCGGAGCATGAGTTAAAACATAAGATGTTGCATAACAATTCACATAAGTTTGAATCGTCATTTGTTGGTTTGCACATTCCTGAAAATAATTCAGTAATGTTTGGATCTTTGTCAGGAAGCAAATTAGGAATTTGGGTTGCTCATGGAGAGGGTAAATTTGATTTCCCATACGCAGAGGATGCTTACAATGTTATTGCAAAATATGAGTATGAAGGATACCCGGCAAATCCAAATGGTTCTATGTACAATGTTGCCGGAGTATGTTCTAAGGATGGACGTCACTTAGCCATGATGCCACACTTGGAAAGAGCAATATTCCCATGGCAATGGGCATATTATCCGGAAGACCGCAAAGCAAATGATGAAATAACACCATGGTTGGAGGCTTTTGTTAATGCAAGAAAATGGATAGAGAATTGTAAGTAATTTCAGTTATAATGGAAGAGAGGAGGATTTTGTTATATATCGACAAAATCCTCTTTTTTTTCTACAAAACGTAATATTTCATAAAGCAAACATTAAAAAATATAGTTTTTTTTAATAATTATTTTGATATGTGTTTTTTTTTGTTAACTTTGAAATGTGTATTATGCGCAAATAGAATTAGAATAGTATAGAACTTAGTACGAACTACTATAAAATTTATAGATATGAGACAGATTATTTTAATGAAAAAGTGGTTGCTTTTATTCGTATTTATTGCAGCATGTCAATTTACGTATTCTCAAACGTTTACGTTTAATAATTGGTATGCATTTGCAGGAGCAACCGTTACGGAAGCTGATGAATGCGGTACTGTCTTTAGAGTTACTGCACGTATGAATGGTTGGTCCCCTGCTCAATTTCAAATCTTAAAGGATGGAGTTCCAATGGGACAGTCTGATTTGGTATCCAATGATGCTAATATTTATTATGAGGGGAATGGCACTGAACCGGCTTGGCGAATAAAAATGGATAATTCAGGAGAGAGTTGGAGTTACTCGTTTTATATTAATACTCGCGTTACCCCAAATAGGATAGAGACATCATTGCCTACTACACCTTATGATGGTGTGAAAGCTACAACAAGCAAAGCTGTTTTAACTGCACCGACTCAGGAATTTGAATTGTCAGGTTTTGGTTGTTCTTCTGTTGACACTGCTCAATTTACATCCTATCAGTGGGTGGTGAGTGAAGATGCAGAAAATTGGAAAGAGATAGAGGGGGCAACTTCTGAAACATTAACTCTCTCAGGTTTGAAAATGGGAGATAAAGTTTATGAAACACTTTATTATGCATTGAAGGCAAATATTGTATATACAGATGTTGATAAGGAATTGATTTCTTCACCGGTGAAGATGTCGTATGCAAAACCTTCAATGGGAGGATTTGTAGTGAATAATGCTAATGGAAAAACATTCAATGCAAAAGAGTACGAGATTAGCTCTTTTTCCAATATTGCATCAATAGAGATATTGGATGAAGCGATGGTCGGTTTTGAAGGTGATGTTGAGTATTGCTTGAGTTTGAAATCATTGGAAAAGGCGGATGCAGAGTGGGAAGAGTTTGAGTGTGGAAAAACAAAAGTGTGGAAAAAATTTAAACCACAAGGAAGTGCTTTGTATCGAGTGATTGCAAAAGGGAAGTCTCAATATTCCGGGTTGCCGGTTTTTGCAGTTTCGCCAGATTCTGTGGTGATTCGTGTTGTACATCATGCAGATTCTTTTTTTGTAGAAAGAAATTTATGGTTGGACGACTTCGGAATGTTTGCTTCTGCAACTTCTTATTATGCTAAAGATTCCGTAGGACAAATAAAATTGCATGAAGGTACAATTGATGGCAAGTCGGGTATTGAATATACGATTGAAAATTATTGGGCTCCGGATCCATTTAGCTATGTGAGAGAGCATTCGTATGGATTAACCGACCCTAATGTAATTAATCCAACCCGTAATTGGTGTGGTAAGTATCGCTTGGATGATGGGTATTATATCATTACATCTAATCCATATTTAGGTGATGGCCCTAATTATGATAGTCAAGACTATTGGAAAGGAGAAGATCATACCGCAGGGGATAAAAATGGAGGTATGTTGTTTGTGAATTGTGCAGAGGGGAAACAAAATGTTTTGATTTATGAGAGAGATATTCATTTAGATACTTTATGTCAAAATGTAAAGTTATTGTTCTCTTGTTTTATTTGTAATGCGGTATTCAAGGAGGGTTCTGATGTCCCTGTAAATCTTCGTTTGGATTTGTTGGATGAGAATGGAGATACGGTACACTCTGTTTCTACCGGTGATATCCAAAGAAGAGTGCAAGAAAATCGTGAAGACGCCTTGTTGTTAGCATCTGATTGGGCTAATCTGACCTTTAAATTCCCAATCAATGGTTCAAAATATACCATGCGATTGTATAACAATGCAATAGGAGGAAATGCTAATGGCGGTAATGATATTTTGATTGATGATATCTCTATTTCGATTTGTTATCCAACTATTGAATTAGAGGCCGGAATTTGGGATGAGGAGGGCGATTCTGTAATAGGCTCTTCCACAGATGTGCAGGCTTGTTTAGGAGAAACATTCCAATTACATGCATTCAATGAATTGGGCATAACTCAATTTATTTCTAACCCTCTTTATTTGTACCAATATAAAAACGCATCGACTGAAGGGCAATGGAAAAATTATGGAAATATATGCGGTGATAGTATCATCAAGATTGTAACAAAGAAAGGAGAGAATACCTTTACAGAAAAGACCACGTTCCGTGTCATAGTAGCTGCAACTTATGAGGCAATTGACACTCTACTAAAATATGGCTCAATAAATTCAACAGAATGTAAGTATATGCATGCCATCAATGAGGCGTTGACAATTGTGGCAAATGATCCGGCTGTAGAGTTGGAACCGGACAATAGTTTATATTGTCTTCATTCTGATAAAGAAACTCCGGCAGATTTGAAATTGAAAATTGTTTCCGGAACACCTAAAAACATCTTGTGGAATGCTTTTGCTACTGCAAGTGATACAGCGGAATTTGATTGGAATAGTGCGGAAGTGATACCATGTACAGAAAAAGATTCTGTGGGAGCTGTTGTGACAATTGAAGTGCCGGCAATTAAGGCTGGAGAGTTGTATGTGGCTCGTTTGGAAGATGAGAAATGTGGAATTTCTGCTCCAACATCACTTTCGTTGAGTACAGCAGACCAAGTTGTATTGGATATTGAAATTTCTGATACGAAGGTTTCTTTCGGTGAGTCTGTTAAATTGACAGTAGAATCTTCCAATACTGCTATTGATAGTTTCTTGTGGTATGGAAATGGAGAAAAAATCAAGGAGACTGAAGGTGTTTATGAGTTGGAATATAAACCAACTAAAAATGGAAATATAGACTTCTTTGCAGATGTAAATATTGCTGATAAGAGATGTGCGTCTCCTTCGGATACAGTCTCTTTGGAGGTCTCATTGAAAGTTCCGAATATCATTACACCACATAATGATGCGAGTGATTTAGAACGTAATAATAGTTTTATGAAAGGTTATCAAGTTGAGATTTACAATCGTTATCAACAGATGATTTTTGAGGGTCCTGATGGTTGGGATGCCACATACAGAGGCGAGATTGCAGAACCCGGAACATATTACTATCGTCTTTTCTTACCTGATGGAACAATCCAAAAAGGTACGCTTGAGGTTGCAAAATTTTGATAATGTTAAAGTCATAGGAGTATGAAAAAGATATTTTATTTAATATTGACAGTCGGGCTTTCGTTGGAGGCATATTCAGTTGAAAGTCGGTTAAGTGGAGGCATGTTTGATTTTGAATCGTCCGACATTAATACCTCAGCCAAGGAACTTCCTATGTCGCCATACAAAGATGGGAAAATAGCCTTTTTCCGTAATGATACGGCGTATGTGTTCCAACCTAATTCAGAGGGAATGATAGACAAAATTGAGATTTGTCCGGAGTTGATGGGATTGGGTATAGATGGTACTTTTGCCTACGATGAAAAAAACAATAAGCTTTACTTCTCAAAATTAGGTGAGGCAGAGAAAAATGATTTGTTTGAGGCTTCATGGTCTAAGGAGGAGAAGAAGTGGGACAAAGTAACCATGTTGCAAATCAAAGGCATTATGCCACAACCATTAAAGTATAAGAACTCATCTTTAGCTGTTTCTCGTTGGGTGCAACAAGGTAGAGGTGCTTCCGGATTGTATAATCCTTCATTAGGTAAGGGTGGTAAGAGAATCTATTTTTCGGGTGAGTTTAAGGCAGGAAAAGGGTCTCGAGACTTGTGGTATATAGATCAAGAGGCGAATGGAATTTGGAGTCGTCCGGTTTTGTTGGGAGATTCTGTTGTGAATGGTCAATCGTCTGAGGATTACCCATTGATTGTTGGAGATACTTTATTGTTCTTTGCGTCTGATAGAACAGATGGTAATGGAGGCAAAGATATTTACATGTCTCATGGTGAAGATAATAAGTGGGGAGAAGTTGAGGCATTGTCTGATTTGGTAAATACACCTTCCAATGATTATAATATCATTTTTGGAAAGAATATCGGAGTATTTTTCATTTCTGATAGACCGGGCGGAAAGGGAAGCGATGACATCTATGCTCCTGCTCCATTCTATGTTACACATGATACAGAGTTAGCTTTGGAGTTACCTTTGGATGAACCTAAGGGGTTCCATTGGGTATTATTCTTCTTCGATTTGGACAAGTATGTTATGAAGCCTGAGTATGAGGTTCAGTTGGACGAATTGGTAGAAGCGATGAAGGAATTCCCTGGAGCTACATTTGAGATTAGTGGTCATACAGACTCTCGTGGAGATGATAATTACAACATGAGATTGTCTGACAAACGTGCGAAATTCGTTCGCGAATTGTTATTGAAGCGTGGTGTTGATCCTACTATTTTAGTTGCTGTTGGTAAAGGTGAAACCGAACCAATTGTTCCAAATGCTCAAACAGAACCTGAGCATGAACAGAACAGACGTGTTGATGTAAAAATTATTAACGAATAATTAGGGAGGGACGAAAGATGAAAAAGTTATTAGTTTTGATAGGATTCCTTTCATT
The DNA here is from genome assembly GCA_015061185.1 of Bacteroidales bacterium. Classification (GTDB taxonomy): domain Bacteria; phylum Bacteroidota; class Bacteroidia; order Bacteroidales; family Paludibacteraceae; genus UBA1181. The sequence goes on along the minus strand of SUWZ01000032.1, from coordinate 5,766 downwards.
AGGATTTGCGGTAAATGCGCAACAAGAGTTGCTCCTTTCCCAACAATATTTTTCTCGTATTAACAAGAATCCTGCAGGTATAGGTAACGTTGAGGATGTTGACCTCTTCCTTTTGGGGCATTATCAGTATGCCGGAGTGGAAGATGCTCCTAAAACGCTCTTGTTTAATGCTCAGACCTTTATTTCTCAGATTAATTCGGGAGTAGGTATCACATTCTCTCACGATAATTTGGGTATCACTCGTAGTTTTACCAATGCCAAATTGGTCTATTCGTATGGGTTGAGAATTAACGATGAGATGTTGGTTTCGCTCGGACTAAGTATGGGTATTTTAGGAACTTCGTTTAATGTTGATGAGTATATCTTTGATGATGATACGGAGTGGCCGGACTTGGGATTCGAAGAGACTGAGGATTACGACAAACATGTTCGATTCGACATGGACTTCGGTGCTGAGTTCACGTTCCGTGAGAATTTATTGGTAGGATTCTCAATGACCCACTTAACCAATGGTGAGTCTATGACACTAAGAACAGGTCGCCACTTCTATTGGTATGCTCGTTATCTGTTTAACATTAATGATAAGTGGGATATAGCTCCGATGTTAACATATATGCATCACGAAAAAACAAATATTTTGGAAGTGAATGTTACAGCCTTCTACAACAGATTTATTTGGGGAGGATTGACATGGCATCCGGATATGAGCGATAAGTTTGGAACTAACCCATTGGCTATTACCCTTGGGGCTGAATATAAGAGATTCCGTTTAGGATATACTTTTGACTACTCTTTTGGAAATGTATCTCGTTTAGCCGGAACTTCTCATGAGGTGATGTTGTCTTATTCAATCGAAAGAAAGAAAACATCTTCAGCGGCATCCCAAGAGGATTTCTTTGAATAGTTTATCGTTCGATAAAATACAAGAGGAGTTAGACAGGATGTGTTTAACTCCTTTTTTTATGCATATAATTAAAATCTATTCAATCATAGATAAAACTTCGTCTCTTTTTATTATCTTTGTTTGTTAAATTTTATCGCATTAGATTGGGTCCGAAATTCAGTGAGATTAGTAGGACTTTGATAGTAAAGAATAATAATCGGGGAGTTGTAGTCCCTATAAGAAAATAAAAATATGAAAGTCTTGAAATTTAGCGGAGCGTCCGTAGGCTCCATTGCAAATTTGCAAAATGTAAAGAGAATTGTTGATGAAGTCAACGATTCTGTAGTGATAGTTGTTTCTGCAGTTGATGGTGTAACAGATTGGTTGTTTTCTGCAGTTGAAAAAGCCACCGATGGAGATGCAACCTATGTTGATTTATTGCAAAAAGTAAAAGAAGTTCATAATCAATTGATAGAGGGGATTATTCCAGTTGCAGCAAGAGAAAGTTTGAATAAGCAAATGGATAACTATTTCTTAGAGTTGAGCAATATGCTTAAAGGTGTTTTTTTATTGAAAGATTCAACCTTTAAATCTACTTGCTCTATTGTTGCGTATGGAGAGTTGTTAGCATCAACAATGGTGAGTTATTATTTAGATGCTAAATGGATTGATTCAAGGGAATTAATCAAAACTTATGGAATAGGAGAAGAGGTTTTTGTAAGTGAAAAGATTTCTTTTGATAATATTAGAAAAAACATAAAGAAGGATGCTACACGTGTTGTGTTGGCAGGTTATATTGCTTCAAGTGAACGTGAAAATTATACAACTCTTTTAGGTAGAGGAGGAACCGACCAAACAGCAGCGATGGTTGCATCTGCTCTTAATGCTAAATCCATTGAGATTTGGAATAAAGGTCGTAGTTTTATGACTGCTGATCCTAAGGTAATTAGTAAGGCGTATGAAATAGACCATTTGAGTTATGAGGAAGCGTCTGAATTTTGTTCGTTAAAGTCGGGTGCTGTTTATCCTCCGGCAATCTATTTTGCGTCTAAGAAAAATATTCCTATTTATGTAAAAAACATAGAGGACTTATCATCAAAAGGAACTATAATATCCAATAATTCTTATGATGAAAAGACAATCAAAGGTATCTCATCCCTTGAGGATACAACTTTGATTACATTCTATGGACAAAGAATGTGTAATTGTAAAGACATCAAAACTCGTATCTTTAAGACGTTGGATGAGATTGAAGTAGAATCATTTTTTGTAACTCAAGCCTTGACAGAAACATCTATCACAGTTGGAATAAGTGATGAGGATGCTGATTTGGTAGTGGATGTGTTAAAGGCTGAGTTTGAGTTTGAACTGGAATTAAATATTATTGATGAGATAACTTATCAAACAGATTTGGCTACAATTGCAATTATTGGAGAAAATATGAAGCGTGCTACAGGAACTTCCGGTAAGTTGTTTGATGCTTTAGGACGCAACAATATCAATGTGATTGCAGTGGCTCAAGGGTCGTCCGAAACAAATATTTCTTGTGTTGTCCGTAAGGAGGATTTGAGGAAAGCCTTGAATGCAATTCATGAATCTTTCTTCTTGTCAGAGTACCAAGAGTTGAATCTTTTTGTTGTAGGAACCGGAACAGTTGGTGGTAGTTTATTGGAACAACTTCATACTCAGAAAGAGTTATTGATGAGTCAAAACTCATTGAAAGTGAAAGTTATAGGTATTGCTGATGTAGCTAACTTCATTTTGGACCGCAATGGAATTGATTTGACATGCTACAATGAGTTGTTGAAAAAGGGAACCCCTTCAACTCCGGAGAAATTGAAAAATGCTCTGATTGATCTGAATATCTATAATTGTGTCTTTGTGGATTGTACTGCTTCTCCGGCGATTGCCGGCATTTATAAGGATTTGTTATTGCATAACATTTCTGTTGTGGCGGCTAATAAAATTGCAGCATCAGGCGATTATGATAACTATATGGAGTTGAAGCAGATTGCAAGAAAGAAGGGCATTAAGTATTTGTTTGAGACAAATGTGGGGGCAGGTCTTCCTATCATCAATACCATCAATGACTTAATTTATTCCGGCGACAGAATTTTGAAGTTAGAGGCAGTTTTGTCCGGAACGTTGAATTTTATATTCAATACAATTAGTGCAGAAATACCATTGAGTAAAGCTATTCGTATGGCTATGGAGGCTAGATTTGCTGAGCCGGATCCTCGTATCGACCTTAGTGGAAAGGATGTAATTCGTAAATTGGTTATTTTGGCTCGTGAGTCTGGTTTAAGAGTGGAGCAAGATGATGTGGAGAAAAATTTGTTTATTCCGAGCGATTTCTTTGAAGGTTCTTTGGATGATTTTTGGGCAAAGGTTGAATCTTTTGATGCTGAATTTGAAGAGAAGCGTAAGGTCTTAGAGAAAGAGAACAAGCGTTGGAGATTTGTGGCTAAATTGGAAGATGGAAAAACAAGTGTTGGTTTGGTGGCTGTTGATTCCCGTCATCCATTCTACGATTTGGAAGGAAGCAACAACTTGATTATCATCAATACTGCCCGATATAAAGATCCAATGATGATTAGAGGCTATGGTGCCGGTGCTGCGGTTACTGCTGCCGGTGTCTTTGCCGATATTATTAGTATAGCAAATATTCGTTAATATAGAATTTATGAAATATTTGATAATTTTAGGAGACGGAATGGCTGATGAGCCAATTGCAGAATTGGGGAACAAAACGATTTTGCAAGCGGCCAATATTCCTACTATTGATAAATTGGCTTCATTGGGCTCTTGCGGTTTGTTTAAGACTGTTCCTCAAGGGTTTCATCCTGGTAGCGAAATTGCAAATTTATCTGTCTTAGGATATGATGTTGCAAAAGTTTTCGAGGGAAGAGGTTCTCTTGAGGCTGCCAGCATGGGTATTGAAATAGAGCCTAATGAAATGGCTATGCGATGCAATATAATCTGTATTGAAGATGGGAAAATAAAGAACCATTCTGCCGGACATATTTCTAACGAGGAGGCGTATGAATTAATAGATGCGTTGAATAAAGGATTGGGTGATGATATTGTTCAATTCTTTCCCGGCGTTTCGTATCGTCACTTGTTGAAAATTAAGGGTGGAGACAAAAGAGTCTCTTGTACTCCTCCGCACGATGTTCCCGGAACACCATTTCGGGAGGTTATGGTAAAGGCTGATTGTCCCGAAGCCGAAGAGACTGCAGCAAAATTGAATCAGTTGATTTTGAAATCACAAGAGATACTTTCTAACCATCCTGTGAATTTAAAGCGTATGTCAGAGGGGAAAGACCCTGCCAATAGTATTTGGCCGTGGTCTGCCGGTTATAAGCCTCAGATGAAGACACTTATGGAGCAATACGGATTAAAAAATGGTGCAGTCATTTCCGCTGTGGATTTGATAAAGGGTATTGGTGTTTATGCCGGGTTAAAACCTATTGAAGTTGAAGGTGCAACAGGTCTTTATGATACAAATTATGAGGGGAAAGTGGCGGCAACAATCAGTGCCTTAAAAGAGTCTGATTTTGTCTATTTACATGTGGAGGCAAGTGATGAGGCAGGTCATGAAGGAGATGTGGCATTGAAATTAAAAACAGTTGAGTTTTTGGAAAATAGGGTTGTTAAGCCGATTTTTGATGAGGTGTCAACATGGGACGAGCCGGTTACAATCGCTATTCTTCCGGACCACCCAACTCCGTGTAGATTGAGAACTCATACTGCAGATGCCATTCCTTTTATTATTTATCATCCTGATAGAGAGGGCGATAAAGTAACAAAGTACGATGAAGATTCAGTGAAAGATGGTGTTTATGGAGAACTTTCCGGAGATGAGTTTATTAAACGTTTATTAAATAAATAATTATTTGGTATGAAAAGGTGTTTAAATTTGGTATTACTAGTAGCGTTATTGGGATTGACAGCTTGTACACAATCTCCTATGAGTGTTGCAGAAGATTTTGCTACTGCCTTAGCAAAAGGTAAGGTGGAAGAAGCTAAAAAATATTGTACAGAAAGTACAGCAAAAATGATTGATATGTCAAGTTCTATGGGTGTAATTGACATAAATCCCAACTATAAAATTAATTGCTTGAGAGATTCTATCGTTGATAATACTGCGTATGTATTCTATACAGAAAATGATGCGACAAGAGAGCGCATGATGACTTTGTATAAAATCGATGGAGAATGGAAAGTAAACATGAAAGGAAAGTAATTCTTTTCTTTTTTCTATTATTTCCTTTTATTTGTACAATGTGCAGTAAAGATAAAGAAATTAGCCCATCAGAAACAATTGATGGGCTAAATTTATCTCTGCCATCTAATGTTAAAAATGGAGACCTGATTTGCCGGTTGGGCAATGGCTATTTTTCTTCGTTCTTCCAAAAACTGAATGGAGAAAATTCTCGTTTTTCTCATATTGGTATTGTAGCTTGTGAAGGAGATTCTCTTTTTATATACCATTCAGAGGCAAGTGAATTTACCGGAGTAGGGGAGGTGATGAAGAGTTCTGCTGTTGATTTTATAAGAGAGTCATTGGAGTGGGAAGTCTTTCCGTTAAAAGATTCTCTTTTGGGAGAAAAAATAGTTGAGTGGGCCGAGTTTTATGAACGTAAGCCTACGCCCTTTGATACAGATTTTGATGCGAATAATGACTCTGCATTGTATTGTACGGAGTATGTTGCAAGGTGTATCAACTTAGCGTGTTGTAAAGATACCATACAACCCACCGGAGAGATTCAAGGCAAGCGTTTCTATCGGATTGGTGATATTATAAATGCTGAATTCAAGTTGATAATGCACGATATTAAAAATATTCAGGATGTAACACTCTAGCGACCTCAAGAGGAGTC
>SUWZ01000064.1 GCA_015061185.1 Bacteroidales bacterium | reverse complement strand
CAGACTATTGGTACGTGATTAACATTCCGGAGATAGATATGATTTACACCGGACACTTTACATTGATAAGGAAATAAGTTTTAGCAAAATCAGCAGAAAGGGGCGAGTTGTTTCGCTCCTTTCTTTTTTGTTTAGCAGGAATTTATGCTTGCCGTTAGGATTTGCAATCCGACTGCTCTGAATATAAGCATTTGTAATGCAATCACTAATCCGTTTCTGGTTTTAGGAGACGATCTGCTATATTGATAAAAGATGGTAAATAAATTTCGTCTTTTTTTTGTATTTATGTTTAGAAAAGAAAAAAAACTATTACTTTTGCACCGCAAAAAAATAAATCGGGTTTTACAAATAGATTTTTTTTTATTTAGGGTGTTTGGTATTTGCCAAACATGTTGCTTATGGCTTTGATGCAAGCCTCATGCATTGAAGGAAGCACGTTTTGTAATAAAATATCTAAAACAGAGTCGGGTGAGAGGTAGCCCCAAAATTTTAATTTTTAAAAGTATGAAACTAAGAGTGTTCCGAGTGTTAGCAATGATGTGTGTAGCAGTCTCATTAACCATTGTACCTTCTTGTAAAGACGATGAGACAGAAGGAGAAAACACAACATCCAACGATAACCAAGGTAACAAAGATGAAAATGAGAAAGAAGAAAACTCAGGGAATGACAATACAAATAATTTAGATAAGATTACTGAAGATGGTGTTTTTGCGCATATAACAAAAGATGAAATGGGTTTTGGTTGAAGGTGGAACTTATATGATGGGAGCCCAAGATGCAGACCCTAACTCACCTAATTATGAAGCGAATGATGTTTATGCTTATTATGAATCGCCGGTTCGCAAAGTAACAATTCCATCGTTTTATATCGGAAAGTATGAGGTGACTCAAGATTTGTGGGATTTTGTAATGCATTACGATGGATTGGCAGCAGATGGATCTAAAATGGAGATGGTTGAGGAAACATCATTATTGGATGTAATGAAAGATGCTCAAAATGTAAAAATTGGAGCTAACTATCCAATTGGAAATGTTTCTCATGATGACATTGTAAAATTTTTCATTCCTCGTCTTAATAAAATCACTGGTAAATCTTACCGATTACCGTCAGAAGCAGAGTGGGAATATGCTGCAAGGGGGGGAATGAAAGATGAATATACAGCCTCTTTGGGTGTTAAAGGAGAGATGAAAATATATTCCGGTTCAAATAATCCATCAGAGATTGGTTGGTATGTTGACGGGGCTACTAAGAGTGAGATGCATGAGGGAGGAGAGAAGTCACCTAATGCATTGGGAATTTACGATATGTCCGGGAATATGTTTGAATGGTGTCGCGGATTTTCTGAATACACAGAAGCAGAATTTACAGACAATGCTGATGATACCCAATGGTTAGGCATGGTAGGCGTGCGTGGTGGAGCCTATATCTATGCCGAAAGTTATATGCGAATTGCCAAAAGAACAGCATATACACCAAATACAAAATATTTTTTCATCGGCTTTCGTCTTGCTCATTCTGTTGTAAGCGAATGATAAGTCGATGAACATTTGATTTTTTTTTTGTGTATTGCTTTGATTATTATTGGAATAGATTTTTTTTGAGTTTTTTTACTCGAAAAAAACTTCAAAAAAAATGTTGTATAAAAAAATTATAGCATTACCTTTGCGCCCGTTTTTTAGGGTAAAGTCACCTTACAACTTAGAACTGCGTAAACAATGCAGCAGATAGGTGTTCCCATAGAGGGGGATTTCTGTGTTGTTGTGTTTTGTGTGATACGTGGTTTTTAGGAATGAAAGGTGAACAAATATTAAAAAAATATATAATGAAAAAGTTTTTGTTTCCTTTTTTTCGGCTAACTTCGATACTCTCCTTTTGTAAGTATAGGTGTTGTTGCCACTATGGACCGCAAATGAATCACGCGGCAGATCATAATCACTATTTGGGAAATCAGTTACCACCTAACACATACGTGCTTAAGGTGATGATTGATAATAAAGTATGTTCATCAACATTTGTAGTAAAATGAAAGCAGTTATATTCAAGATAGCATTGTTATTAGCGATGCTATCTTTCCCATTTATGGGAATATTCTCTAATGACACGCTTAGTACATTCCTAATCTCCGAAGGGGATAGAAGTTTGGCTTTGGAAAAGTTGTTGCAATTCAAATGTACTGAGGAGTGGACCCCAAGTATAAAACAATATACTTATGATGAGAAAGGAAACTTATACTTAGTAGTAGCTTTTGGAGATAGATTGGAGTTTCCGAATGGAAAAGTTGTTGTAGACCCTAGCGATTATGTAAATTCTGTTATGAAATTTTCTTCTGATTATGAGTTGTTGTGGCACAGAGAGTTTGATTCTAATATAAAGGCTTATGAGGGTAATGAATTATGCGTTAGTACTTCAAATTTGTTTTTAGACAGGAAGGCAGATATGTTGTATTTAAATTTGGAGATATATAAGCCGGATAGCATACTTTCAGATACGTTATATTACGATAAGAAAGTGATTTTATCTTTGGATACATTAAGTTCATATAGGGAATATAGACTGTTTATGTTGGATGCAGACAATGGAGAGTATGTAAATTCTGTTAAGTTGAATGATTATCATTCAAGTTTTTCTGATATTGTATTGGAAGAAGAAGGACTTTATATCATGAATCCTTCTCAAAGAGATTTTGTCGGAGAGCCCTACCCCAGTGGTGTAGACAAATGGTGTTATTCTAAATTATCTTTAAATCTTGAGAAATTATGGGAGTATTCTATTGGAGGAGAGCGCATGGAATATCTTTATCATGCTTTTGGATATAATGAGCCAGCTCCAAATATGTACATTATTGGAGACACTATGTACCTTACCTATCCATTTCAGAGTGATTCGATACAGATAAATCCTGACAAAAGTAATCCGATTTATCTCTACTCCTCATGCTATGAGTTTGGAATCTCCGATATGAGCATTCACAATCAAGATGCCGTGATAGAGAAACTTTGCATAGCAGATGATACAATTCGCCTATTGGCATACCGCAAGGTGGGTTGGGATGGAGTGCCACAGGTTATTCGTCAGGGGAAAAATGGGCAAACTGAGGCTCTCTTTTATAATGATGATATGAGAAGATATGATACCCTGACCTGCTATCGCATCAATCCGGATCTATCAATGGAGCGGATTGAAGAGCCATACGATGGAGTTAATTTCGGATATATGCACAAGTTGGATCAAGCGGAAAAGAGTTATTTTGAGTATGATGAAGAATTCAACTATATAGAGAGAAATTTTTTGATTGGGAATAAGGATTTTCACTTCTCTTTTTCTGACAAAGCAAAAGATATTCTCTACAAAAACAATCAAAATGGGGAACAATTTGTAAAGTATAATAACAATGGTGAATTTTGTTATACCTACATTATGCCAATATTAACAGGAGTAAGTATCATGAATGACTTGAATACAGGACGTCTTTTTGTTTCAGGTGGTGGAGATCTTTTTTATATTACAAAGAGGAGACCCTTGAATTGGAATCCATGGGAAACAAATCCGGTAGTTTCAAGTTATGTGAACGATGGTGGCTATAATTCATGCTTTTTGGCCTCCTACGTAGAGACCTATAAGGTAAAGGGAGAGGCGTATGGTGCAGGAGAGGTGATAGTGCCGGATACATTTATATGGTTTGGCAGAGATTGTGAGGTGCAAGTGATACCAGACATGGGTTATGCGCTGGATAGTGTGGTGACAGACCGTGGCGAGGTGTTGCAAGAGGTGGCAGTCGGGAGATATGTGGTACCGTCTGTAAAAGATGTGGTAGCGGTGAGAGCCTATTTTTCGGAGAGTTCAGCTGTAGAGGATAATTGGGCAAGTGAGGTTCGCATCACTCCCAATCCATTTACTGACTACATAGAGATTGCATCCGAGAGAGCAGTTTCGTATGAAATTTTGGATGTAAAATCAGTTGTTGTCAAGAGCGGAGCAGAGAGGCGCATAGACGTCAGTCAATTGCCAGAAGGTGTATATCTGTTGCGAGTTTATGATGGAAAAGAGTTGATAAAAATAGAGAAGTTAATAAAAGAGTAAGATGAAAGTAAGGGTTTCTATCATCCTTGGGATGATTTTGAGTTTTTGGAGTGGAGTAGTATATGCCACTACATTCACCGTAACCAATAATTTGAACGAAGGAGTAGGTTCTCTTCGGTGGGCAATTGAGCAGTCTAATGCCGAGGAAAGGAACTCCAAGATAGTTTTTGATTTAGCTGCTCCGTCAGATACAATTACATTGACGGAGCTAATCACCGTTTCTTCGTCGGTGGAGTTGGATGGAACTATTGCCGGAGGGAAGGTGACCATTCAAGGACCGGAAATAGAAACCCTTATCCATTGCGTTGGAGTGCCAACGGGAGGTAACTTCTCTTTGACCTCCGTTAATTTTGGTAAATGGAAGAGTAGCACAACTACAGGAAATAACATAGCAGTAATGTTGGACCAGATAAAAGAGGGAGGGTCAGCCAATTTTAGCATGAACGATGTATCAGTATCGGGGAATGCTAAATCCATCAGTCCTTCAAAAATGCCTCCTTTCTGCATGGTTTTATGCGATTTTCTTTGTAATTTTGTTGTTGAGTTGACTGCCACTCGGGAGTCGATACTCGGTTTTTGGTCAAGTGTGTAGTTATTCATAATTGTTTGAATTTTAATCCTTTAAGTTACGAATAATTTGCCACTTGACCAAATTATTTAGGTATAAATTAATTGAAATTCAAATATTTACACCATTTGCTACTATTTTTATTCACATAGTTAGATTGGCCTATAAAATATGGATAAAAAGAACATGAACAAGAGATTTTAAATGAAAGAGCCGTGTACTAGCTGTATAAAAAACGTCGAATATGTTTTTGCTTTCGTAAAATTTATTTACTTTTGTTCTCAATTTGAACGTATCAAACTAAAATTTGTGATTTTAGTGGAGGTTAAAATATGATATAATGAAAAAGAGTAAACTTATAACCTTGATCTTATTCTTGATGTATGGTCTGGTTATTTACGCAGATTACAACCAAGTAAAACTGATTTCTTCCAATGACGATTATGGATTAGAGTTCGATTGGATGCAATTCTTTAACACAGATGCTCAAATAGCCGGCGATGCTGCCGAATTTGACAAGGATGGAAATATGTATTTATGTGGAAAGTTTAGTGGTGATATGCAATTGAATGAAGAGATTACACTTCATGGGAATCCTGATCTTCTCGTTGGGATTGATAATTTTTTCGTCATGAAAATAGATCCCAACAAAAATATCAAATGGGCAAAAGCAATTACTCCCGCAAAATGGACTGATAGTTCCACACCTTCAGGTATAATGATGTTAGGAGATGATCATCTGATTTTTACAATCAACGTCTCTGCAGTTGATCTATATTATGATTCAGAGTTATTTTATGAATATGATGGAGATAGTTATGAAAATCCTTATAATATCCCCAATCATAGTGTAATGCTTAAAATAAATACTAAAACAGGAGATTTGGAGCAAAGTTTGTCATCTAAACCTTGTTTTAGCATTGACATGTTTGCTGTTGGTAAAGATGGTAACATCTATTTAACTGCGGATATGGTGAAAGATTTTTGTGGGATCAACAAAGATTTGCCGTCAGACTGTCGTTCTACAGGAAAATATGATAAATACATTGCAAAATTGACACCTGACTTTAAGTTAATTTGGGATTTTACTATCAATGAAACATATCCTTATGATGGATACGGAAAATCTGATAGCGGGCTGATGTCATTGATTGGAGATAGTTTATATATTGTTGATGTTTATTGTTCTGACATACAAATAAACCCTGATAAAAGTAATCCAATATATGCTCCGTACGTTGGAATTAAGGGAGAAGAACAAATTTTTGAAAATGTGATAGTGGCATGTTATAATGTGAGTGGAGAAAAACCCGTATTGGAAAAATACCATTATTATGATGCAAATTACGAATACAAATGTCCTCATATAGAAGAACTTTCCACCGACAAACATGGGAATTTATATGGAAATTTATGGGTTAGAGGTGATGGACACTGTGGCATAAAATTCAAAGAAGACCTATCATACGACACTATTCGAACAATGCCTTTAGGACGTGCCGCAACCTATGGTTTAGCTGTGTATAGAAATCCATGGAAGTTCAATGAGAACAAAAATTTGGAACTTAACTTTTATGGCATAAGACAAGACAAAGTCGTATATATAAATGACACTCTCAGTATACCTTTTGAAAATTGCGGATGTGAAGGCTTTGCCAAATATGATTCTGATCAAAACCTAAGATATGTGTTATATTTAATGGAAGAGAGCCGTACTATTGAACGATATTTCTCAGATGACAATCATGGGGGACTTTATTTTGTGCAAGAATCCTATGACGGAATTGAGGGAACCGATGTCAATTGGAGCCTTTCCGAAAACGTTGATGGTGTCAGCAAACTCACATCCCCTCATGAAACTCTTATAAAATACACTGAGACTTTCCGCATACGCGAGGTGTTGTCAGACAAAGGGCGAATCAAACAGGCGGGAGAAATGGTACGTTTTGGTTCGGATGTAAAAATTGAAGTATTGCCGAAGTTGGGTTACGAGGTGGATAGTGTAGTCACCTCTTCCGGTCTCTCTTTGGCTAAGCAAGAGGATGGAACGTTCTTATTGCCGGACGTAAGAGACAGAGTGATTCTAAAGGCACACTACTCTCCATCCACATCCGCAGTAGAAGAACTTGAAGCGGAACAGCTCATGCTTTATCCTAATCCGGCAACAGATAGGATTCATATTTCTACTATTGAGGATTTTTATTTTGTTTTAACAGATATGAGAGGTAGAAAAATCACAGAAGGAGAAACCTCCGATGGAACGGTGAATATCTCTTCACTTGCTTCCGGATGCTATCTGATCCAAATAAATAATGACAAGATTGTAAAATTTGAGAAAAAATAATAGCAAACACCTAAATAGACAAGATGAATAATGGCAAATGGGTACTCCTTACTGCTCTGTTCCTTGGGAATATGGTAAGTGGATATTGTCAAAATATGGATAAAGAGGAGATAATTCCTAAAGGGGAATATGTTCATGTCAGTACAACGACAAAACAGGTGTCGTATAGTGAAACATTGTACGAAGCTGATGCTACGATAATTAACGATACGTGGCAAAAAGAAGGATTTCACCTCGAAAAAGATGCGTTTACAACCGGTGCGTATGAAGCAAATCAGTCCTTTCGTGCTGTTAGTCCATCGTTCGGATTACCACTACAACGAGAAGGTACGCGAATCTATGTGAAAATAGAAAGCAAACTTCATTCAGAGTCGTACAATGACGAGGCTCGTTTGCAAATGAGAAATACAAAAACCGGTGAAATATATACATTGTACGTCGCAAGTGGAATTGGCGAACGTTCAACCGAATATATTGACATAAGCCATTATTCTGGTTTCACGGTTCAATTGGAACTGAGTTTCACATCTGATTCAACACAAAATGGGGAAGGATGGACTATTTACAATGTTTCCATTGTGGGTGATCATTTATTTCAAAATCGAAATTTAAAGAATTCACTTTCCAATATGCGTATGACCCGTGATTTTGATGGTAATTCTATCAAAAGAAACAGTTCAATGAATCAATGTTTAGAAACTGTGCGCATAGATATCGTTGATGTTACGCCAAAGGATAAATACCGTGGGACTATTTCATTTACGTTGACAGACACGATGGATATAACGAAGAAATTTATCCCGTTGGAAAATATTAGCGCAAATGACTTTTCAATTAAAGTTGCAGGTAAAGAAGTAAACATATGTAGCAATCTTCGTGGTAGTCAAAATGACAACCTGGATGTAATATATGCAGTGGATTGCAGTGTTTCAATGTCAAGTATGCAAAACTTATTGAATAAATGCGTAGGGGCCTTGACAGACAGCATCGATGGCCATTTTAATGCTTTGTTTGCGGAAGTACAATTTGGATTTGATGTCCCCAAAGGTCCATGTCCTTATTGGAGATGCTCCGAATTTAAAACCTCACGTCTTTTTGAACTAAAATATTTCACCAATGGTGGAAGTGAATTATATTATCATGTGTTGGATGAAATAACCCGACAGAGGTTTATCGGACACAGAGCAGATGCACAAAAAACAATCATAATGATTGGTGATGAAAACGTAGATGGAATTCCAAGTAATTTAAAAAACAACTCGTATGTCAATGCGAAAGATTGTAATGGAAATACATTGACACAAGATAGTGTCGTCTCAAATCTAAAAGCAAATGGCTATCAAACCATAATCATAAATAGAGATTATTTTGATGAGGATTTCAATACTATCACGCAAAAAACAAAAGGAAAATACATTGGTGCGAAAGGAAATCCTTTGGGATTTGGTGTCGATTCGGTGGTTCAATTCCTTGTTTCCAGCCTAAAATATCGATATTTCCTAGATTATTGTCTTGATACAGCTTATCGCTGTGATACAATAATCAATGTATCCTTAATGATAAAGAATTCAGGTGTTATGGATTCTACTCAAACGAACATCGAGTATATGCCTATCATCACACGTGATTCGACAACTATGGCATACGACACACATGGCTATCACTGTGAAAACAATATCCGAATCGCTTTCGGGGTTTCAAACTATTGTGAAAACGATCAAGTAGATAAAGCACATGTAATTTTCTCTGTAAATGGAGGAGCAAGTTTCGACACCTTAGTCGCACAAAAGAATGATTCTTTGTATGAGAAGCATATATACAAAAGGAATTTATTCAAGATACAACCACCAAAATCGACTACCGCATCTCTGTCCAAATGCAAAATGGTCGTTTCATTGCCACCTCTCCGCAGGTAACCAATACCATGGGCGATACGTGGACAATTCCGGTGTGTTGTGGCAATAATTGTAATCATCTTCCGTCGGTGTTGGACGTAGCATGGAACTGTGACTCTGAAATTCAAGTGAATGTTATTAACGCACAGGATGTGGAATCACTTCAGGTTTATTTTCTATACAACAACGAATATAAAGAGAACGTTTCTGCGGCTCAATATACTTACGTACCTCTTCAACTGACTAGTTCTGTTGACAGTGAAAATAAACGAATTTATTCAGCTCCTATTCCAGATGAAATACAAAACAAACACATTGTTTATCATGTTTATATGACTGACGGGAATTATAAAATGTGGTACGGAAACGGGAATGAGACAAACAAAGATATGGAAGTGGATATAGCAAATTGTAATCTTCTTTGCGAGAATTTTAGGCTGTCCGCCAACCCGATTACCACTTCCTCTGATTCTGTCATCTTTACGTTGAAGAAACAGACAACAATCAAATTCGTTCTGACAGATAATCAAGGAAATCTAATCATGAAAAAAGAAATCAATGAAAAAAACTTCAAAGAAAAGCAAGAAAATGTTGAGATAAAACTTTCTCTGCTAAATGAGGTGTTCGTTGGTTTGAATCGAAAAAAATTAGATCCGCTTAACCCCTATATTCTAACCATTACGGATGGCAAGAAAGCTGTAATGACCTACATCTATATCAGTCGGTTATAGACAGATTCGGATTATTTATTGATTTTATAATAAAAATAAGACTAAAAATAAAAGCTGACATTTCCTATGAAACGGAGACTGAAAGCTGATAGAAAAGCAATAATATGAAAAGAAGTTTTTTTGCGTGTGCATGTTTGGTGTTGTGCTTATCTCAACTTTCGGCACAACAACCGGGAGGAATCAAATCTCCTGTGGTTTGGTTTTCGACAGAAGCCGTAGAAGAAA
>SUWZ01000031.1 GCA_015061185.1 Bacteroidales bacterium | reverse complement strand
TAATTTAAGCCCTTTCTGTAAATTATGCTTGCGGTATCCTCTTCTTTAAAACGTTCTCGGATGCTCTAAGCTTATTCCCATTACGTTGTGCGTATTTCATTTGGTTTCAATGCTCACATTGAATTTAAAAATTTAACAACCCAATCTAAATAACTCCAAAATCACCATAGCTCAATTTATAGAAATTGCCAAAGACTCTACTAAAAAATGTTGTTGTAATTTGAGAAACTATTAATCTGAGATTACAAAAACCGCCCAAATGTATAATAATTAATTTAAATATCAAAATATATGTTCTTTTTCAGTAATAAAGGAATTATATTGAAAATTAGATGTATTGTATGATTTCATTGATCTACTGATGAAAGTTGCTGTTTGTTGATTCTGACTGCACTATTTTTTAATTGATAGTAAAAAAAATTTTGAGGTAATATATTAGTGTTTTGGGACAAGTTGTTTATGCTTCAGAAGTTAAGTCGGGAAATAAGTTGAGCATAAACTTGCCTGAAGGATCTTATGTGGTATGCATCAAATCATCCGGCAAGGTTAGTCAGCAAAAATTAGAGATAGAGTAATAACTAAAAGAAGAGAGGGTGTATCAAAATTCAATTTCTGATGCCCCCTCTTTTAATTTCTTTCAAGCTGATACTTCTCAACTTTCTCTAAACGTATCAGCGGAATAAAGTGATTCCTTATTTTTTATCTGTTTTGTACCAACTCGCATACATTCGGTAGTTGTTGGAGATGCGTTGGATCATATCTTTTGTTTGCTCAGGCGAGACTTCTTTAATTTTTTTTGCAGGAACACCGGCATACAAACTACCCGGTTCTACGATGGTGTTACTTGTTATTAAGGCATTAGCTGCAATAATAGAATTTTCTCCAATTACAGCTCCATCCAAGATGGTTGCTCCCATTCCGACTAATACATTGCTACAAATTTTTGCACCATGAATGGTTGCATTGTGTCCGACAGAAACGTTGTCTCCAATCTCTATGGTAGATTTTTCGTACAAAGTATGTAAAACGGAACCATCTTGAATGTTTACATTTTTTCCAATCCTGATGGAGTTAACATCACCGCGGATAACAGCATTGAACCAAATACTACAACCATCACCGATGACAGTATCACCGATGATGGTTGCGTTTTCTGCAAGAAAAACATCCTCTCCAATTTTAGGAGTAAAGCCTCTGACAGGAATGATAAATGCCATCTTATTTTTTCTGTTTTTGTTTACGTTTAACCAATTCCTCTTCCAAAATCATATCCAATGTCTCCATATCGATTTTTTTGGCAATGATTTTACGATCTTTATTAAGTAGGTAAACACCCGGTGTGGCAGAGGTGTCATAATACTCCCAGAACCATGATTCGCGGTATGGATCCCAAACATTGTACCAATCGTACATTTTATTTTTTTCAATAAACTCCATCCACTCCTTATGTTCCAATTGGGTGTAGCAGGCCAATACTTCAAATCCTTTATCCTTCCATTTGGTGTAGATTGAGTCGTATAGCACAGGAGTTGTCTTTTTACAATGACCGCAAGATGGTTCATAAAAATAGACCAAAAGTGCTTCTGCTTCAATGTCTTTCATGTTTATAGGCTTGTTGGTAGAGTCGCGCATGATTAGGTTGTGCGCTTTCATGCCAATCAAGTTGTGGCGAATCTTTTTAGCCTCTTTTTTTAATGTCTCCACCCATGCAGAATCAGCCCAATAAGCTGTTCCGTCAAAATAGTATTTGTCGGCAATTTTCAGCCACAATCCATCCATGCCCATCATCTTACTGGAGATACCATAGTTAATCATCTTGCTTGTCATAACTTGGAAGGTTGTGGTATCTTTTCTACTCTTCTCTATCAAGTCTATAGCCACCATCGCCAATGTGTCCGGATCTTGTAATACATGTTTGCTGATGAATTTGTCCACCATGTTTGGAAAGTATGGTGTGCGCAAAAATCTTGGATCGCTCAAATCGACATTGTCAAAGTAGTGGTCTCTAAAATATTGATAACGAACTCTGTTTCTGATAGAGTCCGGTACTTCATTAAATTCAGGAGTCTCTACAGGCATGGTTCCTTTTAGATAGGCACTGAGAAAATCGTTTTTATGAGTCTCCAAAATGGCATTTTGCTTACTCTCTACCTTTGCTGTCATCTCTTCAAATGTTTTTACGTAGGTTGTAGAGTCGATTTTCTTCTCTTTGTACTTATTCACCAACTCTCCGCGCTCTTTGTTCATGCCGGTCAAAAATTTTACCCAGTCTTGAAAATCGCTACTAACTGAAGAACCGGTGATGGTAGCTCCAATTAAGTTGGCAGTATCGACAGAGATTTTTAGATTTTGCTCTTTCCCAATTAATACGTCAAAAAACTTTTCCGGATTGAAGTAGATGATATAGGTTCCCTCATCCAAAGCCTTACCATCTTTGGACATGAATGTTCCAACACCTTTGGCATTTAGCTGAACTGTATCTCTGGAATATGTTTTCCCATTCATGTAATAAGCCAAGTAGGCAGGAGCATTTTTCATGTCACCTACCTGTAATTGAATTTTATAACCTCCCTGACCTCCGCCTGCAGCATACATGGCTAAACCGCAGATGAATCCTAAAGCCGTAAAAATTAATCTTTTCATATTTTACTTTTTTATTTTACCATTTAATTCGGGTGAATAAAAAACTTAAACTAGTATTGATTAGATGTCAACTGAATCGGTAAGTTTTTCTTCTTTCCCTATTTTATTCCGCTAAATTATATAAAATTATTAATACAACACTCTTTTTGTGCTATTCTTTAACCATTCGTAACTTTTTTCACCTTCAATCCATGGGGATAATTCATCAAAAACATGTTGATGATAGTTGTTTATCCACTCAACTTCGGAAGGTGTTAGCAAAGAGAAATCAATTAATTTTGTCTCGTAAGGGAATAGTGTTAGTGTTTCAAAGGTTAAAAATTCCCCCTTGTTTTTACTTATTGCTGGAGTTACGCACACCATGTTTTCGATTCGGATGCCATACTCATTGGTTCGGTAGAGCCCGGGTTCATCGGAAAGCAACATGCCCGATAGCAAGGCTACTCCTTTCGCTTGAGGACGAATGGATTGAGGGCCTTCGTGAACGCAAAGAAAATGGCCGATACCATGTCCGGTGCCATGACCGTAGTTGAGATTGTCATTCCATAAAAATTGTCGGGCAAGGATGTCCAATTGTTCTCCGCAAGTGCCCGTAGGGAAAGCTTGCCGAGCTAATGCAATATGTCCTTTCAAAACGAGGGTATAGTCTCTTTTTTGCTGTGCTGTTGCTCCTCCAAAACAAAATGTTCGCGTTATATCTGTAGTTCCGCAAAGATAGTTTCCTCCTGAGTCGATAAGGAGCAGGTTGTCACTCGTAATTGAGGTTGCCTCTTCTTTTTTTGCACTATAATGAACAATAGCACCATTGGCTCCAAAACCAACAATAGGAGCAAAACTGTCGCAATGGAATTCAGGGAATTGAGCTCTCTCTTCGTGTATTATTTCACCGACCTCATATTCTGTGAGTGTCTCTTTTTTAGTAATTTTCTCTTCAATTTTGGAAAGTGCACGGCAGAGGGCTACTCCATCCATCTGCAAAGCTTTCCGAAGGTTATTTATTTCCGTTTCATTCTTTTGAGCTTTGAACAAAGCAACGATTGATTTTTCGTCTCGTCTTAATTGTTCATTTATCAAACTATATAGAGCGTAATTCGTTTTCTCTGCATCTACGGAAATGGTATATTGATTCTTGTTGAGAAACCGGATGAAATTTCCAATCTCTTCGTATGGTAGAATAGATATATTGTTGTTATTAAGACTTTCCCGAATGGATTTGTCCAATTTTGAGTCTGTTATGAATAGTGTTGATTTTTCTTTTCCGATGCAAGCGTATGCGATAACCATCGGGTTATAGTCGATGTCATTTCCCCTGATGTTAAAAGTCCAAGCCACTTCGTCTAATGCTGTGAGAAGGGTATAGTCGCATCGGTTGGCGTTGCAAATACGATTAATTTTAGAGGATGCAGATTCTCCGCAATAGGAGGAATCGAGTAAGAAGGCCTTTTTATTGGGAAGGGGAGGAAGATTTTGGATTAGCGCGGTCTGAAAATTTGTTTGCAGATGAATGCCGTTTCTTTTAAATTCGTTAATCCAATTGAGGAGGGTTGAGGCTGCAAATAAGGAGCCATCGATACCAATCGTTTCTCCGACTTGTAGATTCTTTTTCAGCCACTCTACGATGGTAGGAGTTTCCGTTTCTCCTTCTCGTTGAATGGTGAAAAGTTCGGTATTCAACTCTTTTTCGGCCTGCAAATAGTAGCGAGAGTCGGTCCATAAGCATGCACACTCAGCTGTTATAACCAAGGTGCCGTTTGACCCGGTGAAACCGGATAGGTATTCCCTCAGTTTCCAGTGTGCAGCGGGGTATTCGCTAAGGTGGGGGTCGGCAGATGGAATGATGCAAGCTGCAATCTTGTTGGCTTGCATCTCTTCTCGAATGTATTTGATTTTTTTTATTGTCTCCATAGTTTACGAAATCTTTATAAAGCATACAAAATTAGAAAAAATGTATGATAGTAATCGTTAAGAAAAGGTTAATATTAGGGTGATTTTTGCAACTTGCGGGTTGTTGGTTAGTCATAGTGTTCTTGCAACTGACAACTTCTTAAAAGCAAAGGCTGTAAAAAAATTAGCTTTCAATTTGCTGAAAAAAACAAAAAAATAGTATCTTTACCTTTGGATAGAAGGTTGCTGAAGTCTGTGGCGGTGTAAGATAATTGATGTAATTAGGCAGTTTCTTTAAATTGAAGTTGGTGATTTAGAAGTTGTTTAAATTTTATTTCGAGCCTATTTGAGAGAGATTTTTAAGGTTATTTTTATTATTTTTTTGCCGTTAATAGTGGACTATTATCAAAAAAAGAATAATAAAAATAGATTAAAAAGAATCTCAAAGATGCCGAAAATAAGAGAGTGAAACTCTAAAGTATTTTTTTTAATAAAATTTAAACAGCTTCTTATTATTGCATTATTTGTTTCAGAAGTTTTTTAGTTCTAATTTGTAGAAGTTGCCGGAAGTTGTTCTGTACCATGTTAAAACAGTTGTTGTTATTTATTGCATTTTTACTTTTCTTAGTTCAGTTGCAGGGTGCCGGAGATAGTAAATTTATCTTCACTCAGTACACTGAAGAGGAGGGGTTGTGCGATAATTATTTGCATGACATCACGCAAGATGACGATGGATTTATATGGATTGCCACTCACTTCGGTATTAGTCGGTTCGATGGCCTTCACTTCAAAAATTTTCATGTTGCCGAGCATCCGGGAATGCTTAGAAACGATGTTTACCATGCCTTCAACAAAGGGAATGGCGAGATTGCCTTCGCAGGTTCGAATGGCTCGATTGTTGTTTATGATAAAAAGCAAGACTCTTTTATCGACTACTCAGGTCATGTGGGAGAGGGCGATTTTTATGGTAATATCACCGGGTTGTACTTGTCAAAAGATGGTCATTGCTATCTTTCTACCGCATTAGGAACATTTTGCCAAAATAAGGGTACACACCATTTTGTGCGACTACCCTATACCACCGAACCAACCTACAAAGCATTTATTGATGCAAAAGAAAGATTTTGGAAATGTACAGACAATGGCATCCAACTCTATGCCTTGAATGGAGATAAAGTTGTCACACCAACAACCATAGCTCAACTGAAAAGAATCAATAACATCTTACCATTATCAGAAAATGAGTTATTGCTATCCTCTTCTTCCGGAGATTTTTATCATGTGAAGTTCAACGATTCGTTTGAAAATGTAAAAGTTGACAACCTTGTCACCCCATTCAAAAACATTGCAGAATTAGTGGTCTCCCGCGATGGCTCGGTTTGGATTGGTACGGCAGGGAATGGTTTGTGGCGGATGACCACCAAGAAAGATGGTTTTACTTATCAAAAAATCCAGCCCTCCAATGCTGATAAGGAGAGTATGAAGAAAATCTCAGCTCTTTACGAAGACCGTTTCGGGAATATATGGATTGGAACGCAAAACTCCGGATTATGGAAGTGTAGATTAGCAAGTCAAACAGCACTTTTCCACTCCTCGGACATCGGTTTAAATAACCTCTATTGCACCACATTTTTTGAATGCGATAATGGGGAGGTTTGGATTGGAACCGACGGGCAAGGTCTTTTCTTGGTGGATAGCCTTTTTTCTCTAAATAATCATTTTTCTGATAGCAATGGATTGACCAGTAGTAATGTACTTTCTTCCGCTGTCATAGGCTCGCAGACCTATTTTGCTTCGTGGGGCGGAGAGATTGTGCGTACGGACGGCAACTCCACAAAATTCACGAAAGTCCCTTTCCATGGATTATCATCTCCATCCTTTTTTGTGAAATACATTGAAGTGGTTGAAAAAGATAAACTTTTGGCTTGCACCTCCGGAGACGGTGTCTATTTGTATGAAAACGGACAATGGAGGTCAATCGACCTTACCTTAAACGGGACTCCTGACCGTTGGACCCACTCCGCCATAGAAGGGAGAGATGGGAAGATATGGATACTTACCTCTCGAACTATCTGGCATGGAACTCTGGACGACCTTGCCCCTGTATTACCCGATATGGATAAAAACCCTTCGCATAACCCCATGGTTTTCCACCAAGCTGTGGAAGATAATGATGGAAATTTATGGTTGGCATCCAATAATGGTATGTACAAAATTGATGCGGAACAAAACTATAAACTTGAGCCGGTAACCTTCCTTCCCAAAGGAACTTACAAGTCGCTTTTGTTGGATAAAAACGGACAAATCTGGAATTGCGGTTCTAATGGTATCATAAAATTTGACCCCAAAACACAACGCACAGAAAATATTTTCTATGAAAGCGAAAAACATGACTTCTTTGTGGAGTGTGCGATATACCAAAAAAGTAACGGAGAAATCCTATTTGGCTGTGAGAATGGTTTTTACCTCTTCAATCCATCAAATAACCACGGTGATGAAAGTTTCTTTGTAGAATGGGCTGAAATGTATGTAAACAATGAAAAAATATCGTTTAATAAAGAAGAAAAATTGATGCTACCATACGATAAAACCAAGTTGGATATTCGATTTGATATGATAGATTTTTCTGATTATCAAGAGATTTATGCAGAATATCGGGTATTAGGACTGGATTCCGTATGGACAAAGGTGCAAAACAATCAAACCATCTCTTTTAATCATCTTCCTCATGGAGAATATTGTTTGGAGACACGCTTTTTCCAAGGAGATAAAATGATTGAAAATGAAACTTTAAGACTTGATATTGAAGTACTGCCGGCATGGTGGGCAACTCCTTGGTTTCATCTATTGGTGTTTTTGTTGCTGGTTGTTGTCGTATTTGCGATATTTAAGTTTAGAACCCGTCGTATAGAAAAACAAAAACATGAGTTGGAGGAGACCGTCGCAGAGCGAACGCAAAAACTGAATGAAGCGCATGAAGTATTGCTCACTCAAAAGGATAAGATTGAAAAACAAAACACCTCTTTGTTAAATGCCTTAAAGGATAAAAATCAGTTGATTTCCATTATAGCGCATGACCTGAAAAACCCGATGTTTTCTATTGTGTGCGGATTGGAGCAGATGCTGAAACAGGGTGAAACAAAAATTTCGGAGACTACAAGAGATATTTATCATTCTGCCACAACCTTGCAAAATGAAATGCTCCAATTGCTGGATTGGGCAACAGAGGGGCAATACGAATTTGCGGTACGACCTCAAAATGTGGATGCCTCAAAGTTGATAAAAGAGGTGTTGGCACTTTTGGGAGGATTATTGCGAGAGAAAAATATTAAAACGAAAGTGGTGAATCATGCAGAACATCATTTGTTTGCAGATGAGAAGATACTTTCGACCATCCTGCGCAATATCATCACCAATGCAATTAAATTCTCTCCTGTTAATGGTACGATAGAGATAGAGATTTTAGAAGAAAATGGAACAATAGCTATTAAGACAACCGATTCCGGTGCAGGTATCGAACCATCCAAGATAGAAGCAATCATGAATGGTACGGCAAAATCCTCGTTAGGAACCAACAATGAAATGGGGCATGGATTAGGTTTTAGAATTATCAAAGACTACGTGGAGAAAAGTGATGGACAATTATTTATAGAGAGCGAGGAAGAGCGTGGAACCACCGTGACCGTCGTGTTAAAAACTTCTGATGTGAAGACCGAGAATAAGAAAAAATCTGTTTTGCCAACCGCCCATGCGCAGATTGTTATTGATAAGAAACTATTGGCAGATAAGTCTATATTGATTATTGATGATGACCCGCTGATATTGCTTCATTTAAAGAATCTGTTAGCACCCTACGTCCAAGTTTTCACTGCCGCTAATGGCGAAGAGGGAATATTGGTAGCCAAGCAGCAAATTCCGGATTTGGTGATAAGTGACATAGATATGCCGGGAATGAATGGATTTGAGATGTATCAAAAGATGAAAGACAATTTGCATACCTCCAATATTCCGCTGATATTCTTGTCTGCTCATTCTGATTTGGATAGCAGACTTACTGCGCTCTCCGGAGGAGCAATCGACTTTATCAATAAGCCATTTGACGATACTGAATTATTGGCTAAAATCTGTAACATTATTTTATGGCTGAAGAATACGCAGATGCAGGTTCTTATCAATAAAATGAATGATGAGACGGAGCAAAATTCAGAGAAAGTAAATCCACTGCTGGAACAATTAATGCAGGTTATCGAGACCCATTATACGAATCCAAATTTCTCTTTTGATGATATAGCCCAATCGTTAGGAATGAGCAAGTCCACGCTTATACGCCGTTTAAAGAGTTTGACGGATAAGAGTCCGGTGGAGATTCTTTCTGAATACCGATTGAACAAAGCAAAAAAACGATTAGAAAACAGTTCAGAGAGTGTCAGTGAAGTTGCCTATCAAGTAGGATTTAACGATCCACTCTATTTTAGTCGGAAGTTCAAAGAAGCCTTTGGAATTTCCCCTTCAAAGGTCAATGGTAAAGTCTAGAACTTTTTGAATGTTGATGATTTTTCAGAGTTGCAGTGTTTCTAAACCATTGTGAAATTCTTATTGCAAGTTAGTTGAATTTACAATTCGGTTAACTCATATTTTTTTACAAATTGAAAATTATAGGAATTTTATATTGAAAATAATGGGAATTTTGTTTTGATATTAGAAAAAGTCATTAAATCTTAGATTCCACCTCGGCATTTTGTGAGAATCAATTTGTCGAGGGAACTTCAATTTTGCCAAATTACCGAACAAAACTATGCCAAATTACCGAATAAAATCGTGCCAAATTACCGAAAAAATTCGTGCCAAATTACCGAAAATTGAAAAATTTTATTACTTTTTCGGTATTAAAGATTTGATTTATAAAACATTACATACATCAATTAAGATGACATTAACCGCAACGGGCGAGTATGCTTATCGCCGCCCGGAAGATGGCATTTATATTGTTCCGATAGGAGGTTACATTAGTAGGTTAGAGGAATAAAACGCATCGGGAAAAGTTCTTGATATTTAAAATATTATGTATATTTGTTCATTGTTTCTATGTCTTATTTTCTGTTACTATAGTTTTTAAAGTAAGATAAATAAACTTTGAAACTTTTTTCTTACGTAATCATATAGTGTATTATCACTTGCGAAATTTTCAGTTAAAATGGTAAAAAGTAATAAAGCAGACTTTAAAGAATGGATGAATAGCCAAATAAAAAGTAATGGTAAAAATTATTCTCCAAAAACTATTGATTCATATTGCAGTGCTTTGAATAGTAAGCCTCAAATGCTTGTTGGAATAGAGGATAAATATAAAGTTTCAATATTTTCTTATGAGGAAATTGCTACATTTGAAACAATAATACCAATCTTGAAATCGGCTGTAAATTTTGAGAAGGTAGATGAGTCAACAAATAAAGCTTTTTCAAATGCAATTGTAAAATATAAAGAGTTTCTTTTAGATATTAATTTGGGTCGTGATGGAAAATGGTTCCCTGATGAGTCTATTTATAGTCCTAAAATTTCAAAAGGAGAATGGATGAAACTGATTGAGGATAAAGAAGTTTTTTCTAATAATGCATTGGTAACTTTTGCTTCGATAAAACAAACTGAAGAGGCTACATGCAAAAGAATGTCAGAAAAGTATGGGTATTCTCCTCAATTTTATATAACCAATGTATATACAGTGGGAGAAAAAGTTCATAAAATGACAGATTGTCCGCTTGATTTAAGAGATAGTGGCAAGAATCGTTTGTGGGCAGTTTGTTGCTTAGGAAGATATATTAAAAACGATCTATTTGAGTATAAAATTCGTAAGGAACTTAATGAAGCTTTTGATGAATTGGGTATTTTGAATACAATAGATGTATATAATAAGAAAACTAATGATGATACGATTCTCCAAGATGATAATGAGATTGTAAATAAATTCACTGCCCTGCTCAAATCCACTCGTAACCTCATCCTCACCGGCGCACCCGGTACAGGGAAAACATACCTTGCAAAACAAATTGCTACGGCTATGGGCTGTTCTGAAAATGAAATAGGCTTTGTGCAGTTCCATCCATCTTACGATTATACCGATTTTGTGGAGGGGCTGAGACCCGTGTCGAAAGATAATTGCGATAACATCGGATTTGAAAGAAAAGATGGGGTGTTTAAGGAGTTTTGTGGAAACGCACTAGAGAATTTCAGAGATTCCCAAAAAAGTATAGAAACATTGCAAAATGAACAGTCTGTACGTGATTTGTTAGAAGATTTTCTTCAAGAACAATTAGAACTTGGGAATGATGATTTTTTGGAAACAAAGGGAACTAAAAATAAATTTAGAATTATAGATAATAAGCCTAAGTCTATATCTATTTATATTCCGAATAATGAAAAAACTAGTGAAATTTCGTTATCAAAATCAGATTTAATCACTCTGCTAGAAAATAAGGAGGAGATTACAGGTGCTAAAGAGATTCAATTATATTTTAAACGTAAGTATAGAACGCAGCAAGACTCCTATATTTATGTACTTTATGAAAAATTGAAAAATAGACAGAATAAAGACAATCCTGTTGAGGTTTCAAAAATTTTTCTAAAACCGTTCGTCTTCATCATCGACGAAATCAATCGAGGTGAAATATCCAAAATTTTCGGAGAATTGTTCTTCTCTATAGACCCCGGCTATCGTGGTGAGAAAGGGCGCGTGAAGACGCAGTACCAAAATCTGGTTGAAGAGGGGGATTTGTTTGGCGATGGCTTCTTCGTTCCGGAAAATGTCTATATCATCGGAACAATGAACGATATAGACCGCAGTGTGGAGAGTATGGACTTTGCTTTCCGTCGCCGCTTCGCCTTTGCAGAGGTTAAGGCGGAAGATAATGTGGGTATGCTCGATGCCTTGGAGGAGTTGGGTTTGAAGGATGATGCAATTAACACAATGATGAGCCTAAATAAGACTATTTCAGAGATTGACGGACTCTCTCCTGCCTATCATATAGGGGCAAGCTACTTTCTGAAACTGAAAGAGTATGACGGAGATTGGGAGGCTCTTTGGAACTATCACCTTGAAGGTCTTTTGCGTGAGTATCTGCGCGGAATGCCAAATATGGACGAATTGATGGAAAAACTTGAAAACGCATATTGGAGAGATGAGTCTGATTCAGATAACTGATAACTGCGATTGGACGCACATCTCTAATCTTACATCGGAAGAGAAGATTGAAATGCACATCAACAATCTTCAAAAAATAGCCAATGTGAATATCAGGGAAGTTACTCTTGCAGAGAATCCAAATCTTTTGATTTTTCCAAGAGATTGGGCTCTGTGTGATGATGAGATAAGTGAAAATCGTATCCTCTCATTGCAAGGAAAAGAACTCTCTACGGGTAATGTTATGGGTTTTATCGGAATTAACGATACTCAACTGAAAATCAAATCTCGTTTTGCAAAGGAAGATGAAAATGACTATTTTTTGCATTATATGTTGCAAAAGGTGTTTTCAATCAATCTGTTTGACATGAAACATGCCATGAACAGAGAATCTGTATTTGATTTTTTGCTCTATTTGTTTCCTCATTTTCTTAAAAAGGCTCTGAGACAAGGTCTTTTTAAGAAGTACCGAAGATTTGAACACAATGATTCTAACGTGAAAGGTATTATTGATGTCAATCGTCATATTAAAGAAAATGTTCCTTTTAGAGGTCGAGTTTCGTATAATAATAGAGAATATAGCTTTGATAATGAAATTACGCAACTGGTACGTCATACGATAGAATATATAAAGGCGAAACCTCAGGGTGGTTATATTCTTAATAACGATAGGGAGACCAAAGAGTCTGTTTCTCAAATCTTACAAGCTACTCCATCTTTTAATAGGAGAGAACGGATGCAAATTATCTCTAAAAATCTCAAAAGATTGCAACATCCATACTATTCAGCCTATACAGACTTACAACAACTTTGTTTGCAAATTCTTCGGCATGAATCCATAAAGTTTGGATATGAGAAAAATAAGGTTTATGGAGTCCTTTTTGATGGTGCATGGCTCTGGGAAGAGTATCTGGCAACGATCTTAAAAGAGGTGGATAGGATGGTTCATCCAAAAAATAGAAAGCGACAAGATGGTATTCAAATATACAAAGGTGGGCAATCCTTTTTTCCTGATTTTTACCGAAAAGGAACTGCCCTTGATGGTATTGACTCATTTGTTTTGGATGCAAAATACAAGCGATTGTCCAGTGGTTTAAATAGTGGTGAGTTGGAAGAAAATATCAAAAAAGGATTTTCCATTCAGCGGGAAGACCTCTTTCAGATGATTAGCTATATGCACGTTCTCCCAGCCCAAACGGCAGCGTTGCTTTACCCTATAGAGAGGGCTGAAGCTCCGGTTATAAAAGAGGATAAAAAGGTGTTGTTGGGATTAGGTGGAGAGATCTTTGGAATAGGTATGCCAATTCCTCGAGAGGCTGATTATATTGCGTTTTCAAAGTTTATGAATGGGGTGGAAAATGAATTGAAAAGAGTTGTTAACCGCCTGATAGAATAACTTTAGCATCTCTTTAGGAATAATCTCTTTTTATAGTGCTATTTTGAATGGTTTTTCATTGACCTCTACTATGTAAATTCCCTTTCTTTTTAGGTGTATATTGTTGACGTCGCCTTCCGAAATTTGGTTGTGTACCAATGTCCCATTTATGTTATAAATTTTGATGGTGTCGCCAAACTTAGTACCATGGATGTAAAGTGTTTTTTCGTATTGATAAATTTTGATGGAATCTGCGATTATGCTATGGAAATCGGTCTCTTCCTCAATCCCTATTTCAATAATATGCGTAAACTTCTTCCAATATTCATCATTTTCATAAATGGTTTTGCTGCCAATAGGCACGAAAAGCGTATCAGATTCGTTTGAATGGTCAAATGTACAATCGTAAATTATAGGTGGAGTTACGCATTTACATATAACCTTTGTTAAACTATCGCAACAATCAAAGGCATCTTTCCCAATCTCTTTAACATAGCTCGGAATCGTTATTTCATTTAAACCGCAATTGTAAAATGTTCTTTCTCCGATTTTTGTAATTGAGTCCGGAAGCGTTATTTTTTTTAAATTAGTACACATCCAAAATAATCCATCTTCAATTTCTGTAACTAAATGAGGTATGACTATTTCAGAAAAACCTACACCATGGAAAGCGTAACTTCCAATTCTAACGATTGAATTTGGAAGGTTTATATCTGTTAAATTTGAACAGCTAAGAAATGCTCGACTATCAATTTCTACAATTGAATTGGGGAGGGTTAGACTTGTTAAGTTTGTACAGCTATAGAAAGCTTCTTCTCCAATGTATGTAATTGAATTCGGAATGGTTACTTTATTTAATGCAACGCACTCTTCAAAAATGTAACCCGGAATTTCTGTAATTGAATCCGGGAAAGTTAATTCCGTTAAGTAGGTGCATGAACTAAATGCGTTCCTTCCTATTTTTGTAACAGAATTCGGAATATTTATATTTCTAATATCGCAATTCAAGAATGCTCCATGACCAATTTCATTAACAGAGTTAGAAATAGACACCTCTCTTAAGCTATAGCATCCGGCAAAAGCGTAATTTCCTATTTTTCTAAGAGCATCCGGAATAATCATTTTTGTTAGTTTGTTGCAGTTGCCAAATGCTTCTTCCCCAATTTCAAGCATAGTGGTTGGGAGGGTTACATTTGTTAAACTTTCACAGGAATAAAATGCAGAGTCGGCAATCTGACGAACAGAGAATGTCTTATTTTCATGAATTACGCTATCCGGAATAATAATATCTCCAATGTATTTGTCTCTCTTTTTGATTACAGTAACGGAATTGGATGAAATGGTTTTATAAGCTATGCTATCTACAGTGAATGTCTGTTGGGAAAATGCATTTGAACTGATTAATGTAGATGCTATGACTAATAATTTACTTAAAATGTTTTTCTTACGTTTTTTCATTTGTTTTGATGTTTTAAATTTAATAAAGTGTAAATTATGTCGTATAAACTTTTCGTTACTTTTTGATTTATTTGGTAACTTCTTGTTTGTTAGTTGGTTGATGATTCTTCTTTCGCTCGGCAAATTACCCGAAATAGATTAAAAATTTTTTCTATTCTCCTCTTTCAGATATTTCATCAAATTATTTGCCATTGGTTTGAAGAGCCACAAGGATATTAGTCCCGATATGATTGCACAAATTATGATGATGGCAACATCAATACCTTCCAGTAACGTCTCTTTGGTCAGGACTATCCCAAACCATTTGGCTACTTGTCTTACTATGTTGAGAATGGAAAATTGGGTTAGGGCTTTGATTGTGAAACGTTGTATCACTTGTTTGGTGACAACTCCTGTGGTTGATTTTAACATCCGTACAGCCTGCTGTTTCCCAATCATAATGGTTGTCATTAATATCATCAGTTGGGTGGCTGTATCTGAACTATATTTCGTTAATTCCTTTTCTTCTTCATAGAGATAAAGCAGCTTTTGCGAGACGGCAAAAACGTGAATTTGAAATTGAACGATGTCTATGATAAAAAACGGAATCATCATCCAGCCTGTTGGGATAGCTGATATCGCGGAGATGAGGGTTACCCAAAGTGCGTGTTTGGCAATGATTTTCTTTGCAGTCTTATTTATCTCTTGCTGAGAATAGGCACTGTTAGGGGATTTTTCCAATGCAACTTGAACATCCATCCCCTTCAACTCCGTTAACGCTAAATTTTGAATGAATTTCGCTCTGTTCACTCGCGCCATCGGCAACATGAAAGAACTCTTCAATAGGTTGTTGTAATTATCGGAGAAGTAGTCTATTATTTGAGAAACTTTCTTTGTCATGCTTACGAAGTTAAGTGCCAAACTAACCCAACCAATCCGGCAACAACAATTGCACCGATGGCAGCAATTTTATTGACTCTTGAGTGTGCCGTAGGGTCATTTTCTACCCAGCCGCGAATCAATTGCCTATTTATAATGCTACTGCAAAATACAAAATCTAGTATGCTTCCGGCAAATGGAATCAACCCTATCAAGAGGTCAATAGCAGAGATAATCAACACTGCAAAGGAGAGGCGAACAGACTTTACGACAAATATAGAAAGGTAAAGATTGATCAGGTGAAAAACACTGGAAAAAGCGTCTCCAACAAATTCTACCAATCCAGAGAAACCATCGAGAATGTCAAAGAAGAAGGCTCCCTTAATCACAAAACGATAAAGGGAGTGCGACTCGATTTCGCCTCTTCGTTTGGCATGTCGATCTACCTCTTTCTGGGCGGATTGAATATCTTTTTCAATTTTTTTTCGCTCTTTTTCAGAGGCTAAGCCCAAGTCTTTTCGTTTATCTTCTCTTCGTCTGTTTACCATAACTTATATTTCGATGCTCTTTTCTCCTCGTAACATGGCATCAAAATCGCTTTCTGAAAGTTGGAAATCGCTCTGACCGGAAATTTCTATCAAAGCTTGTCTTAAATCCGATTTGTTAGTTGCTGTATTGGCTTTTTGCAATGCCTCCAACAAAACCTTTGATTGGTCGGAAATATTGTCCATACTCTTTTTGAACTCCTCTTGTAATTTCTCCAACTCTTTGCGATAAACCTCTTCCGTAAGTTGAGATCTCATTTGCTCGCTTTGTAGATAACTCGCATTTTGGAGCAAGTCTGCCACTTTACTCATCACCTGTTGAGAAGTCTCTGTCACTTTTTGAGCTGTTTCGCTCTCTTTTTCTATTCCAAACTCTTTCAGAAGGTCGTCTGCCACCTCTGTGCCTCCTGCTCTGATTTCGTTTACAATCTTATTGCAGAAACCTTCATATTTTGTAAGAATCTCTTGCGGAAGTTGGTTGGCTTGTTCCGGATTTGGAATTTGTGCAACCTCCAAAAGCGAATCATCCAAACGACTCTCTACCACTTTTTTCCCAGCATGAAGAAGAGAGAGAAGATCCTTTAATTTTTTCAGTACTGCCAATTTTTGTTCTGGCGTTGCAGAAAGTTTTTGAGCAATTTTAGCATTCAACTCTTTTAATTTTTTGCTTAAACTTTCATACTCAACCTTCTCTTTCTCTATCTGATCTTTATGCGAAGCGATGTTCTCTTTCGTCAGTTCAACATCCACCAACATCTCTTCGTAAGCTCCCACCAATTCACCGTTGGTAACCATCCACTCGTGTAATTTTCTCTTATACTTATCTCCGGTAAATATTTTGGAGATAAAATTCGGTTCTTCCGGCTTTTTGCTCTTGGCCTCTTCGTAGTTGCTTTTTTGAGATTCTAACATGCCGTTCCAATCTTTCATTTGACCGTTGAATAGAGCTAAGTTGTCATTGTGGTCGTTGATGCTTCTTTCCAACTCTTTCATGCGGTTTAGGATTTCGTCTCTCTCTCGCTTAAGTTGTTCACACTCGCCATTGTAGAAACTATTCATCAATTCATTTAAATCCGCAGAAAGAACCTCTTCACTAAGTCTTAGGTAGGCACTCGCTTTTGGAATGTATAGGTCGTTGAGCGTTTTATGAATCTTAGCCAAACGATACAGATCCGATTTAACTTGAGTGCGGTCTTTTATTATGCTCTCTTTCAATTTAAGTAATTCGCGTTCCATACGAATGCTTTTATCCTGAGCCTGCATAAAATGGTTTAGGTAGGAGATTGCGCCTACCACTAATGTGCCATAGATGCCATTTTTCGGACCTAAAACTTTGCTCGAATTCATCCACACCGGAAGTTGATTGAGGGTTTTGTTAAAATGGTCTGCAACTTCATTTACAAGCAGAGTGCAGTTTTGGTCCAGTTGATTGAATTGAAGTTCGGTCTGACTTTGCATTGCCTTTACATCCAACCATTTAATACGGTCAAAATCAAAAAGGTCCGGATCCACCATTTTTATAGAATCTCCAAATATATCAATCAATGCGCCGGCATATTTTCGCAAAGTGAAATTGATATTTCCTCTTAAATCGACAAAATCTTTAATATCCGTTTTTACCTGCATTTCTGCCGATTGGTAAGAATTAATCATCTTACCATAATTTTGCATTAAGGCAGCTCCTTTTTCTTTTATTTCATTTAATTGTTGTGTTCCCTCCAACTCCTTCAGAACGCCTCCTGCCGCTTTTAGAATTTCCAATTGAAGAACCGTATCTATGCTCTTTTCTGCCTCATTCAGCTCCGCTTTGGCTATTGATAAATCTTTTTCCAAGAGGGTTAGAGCATCGTTTAATTGATTATCATCCAAGTGGGCGTTAAGTTTATATTGTTCGACGAGGCTGATCGCCCCTTCATTAGATAGGAAGGATTTATAAATGTTGTTGTCTCGATTATAGTGAATATAGGCACGATAAACCATTTCCGAAAGGTGCATGTCGTCTGCGCATTGGCATCCTTGGGAATTTAAATCGTATGCTAAATCAGCTCTTGTAAGAGTGCTTTTCTGTCCGGCTAACTCGTCAGCATGCTTTTTTATCACTTCATAAAACTTAATCTGTTCCATGGCAATTCATTAAAATGTTAGACAAATCATAACTTCAACCAAATTTGCAAAATAAATATGTAAATACCAAATTTGAAGATAGATTACTAAAAAAATGTCGGTAGATTTATCTTTTTAGATTGTATTTTCTCTGTTTTTTGACTGTAATAATCCGGAATATTACTATTTTTGATGCAGAATTTTTTGAAAAATTGAATCGTGAATTGATAAAAAATATCCCATTTCATCGTTGGAAATTCGTTGGGATAATCAAAAAAATCTATAATCATGAATTAATTTTACATGCAACTGAATTAATTTTGAATATTTATGAAGTAGGTTCGCTCTACTTTTGCTACCGAACCAATTTTACAGAACATGAAAACACAAAATTTTTCAAAACGCATTTTATTTTTATTATTCGCATCATGGATGTGTATTGGCACACTTTTTTCTGCATCCAGACAAATGGAATATTTGGATCGCGGAGTTGTAGCCGTAAAAGTTAATAATGGGGTATTTATCAGTTGGCGTTACTTAGGAACAGACGACCCCTCTATCGGATTCAATATCTATAGAGATGGCACCAAAGTTAATGCCTCACCCATCACCACTAAAACAAATTATGTGGACGGACAAGGGGGAACCAATTCCAAGTATGTAGTTAAGGCTGTTGTCGGTGGCAAAGAGATTTCCGAATCGAAAGTAGTTTCTCCTTGGGGGTCGCAACAGAGAACTATCAAGTTGAATCGTCCGGGAACCAATTACAATGCCAACGATATGAGCGTTGGGGATGTTGATGGAGATGGACAGTATGAGTTGTTTTTGAAGTGGGATCCAAGCAATGCGAAAGATAATTCGCAAGATGGAAATACTGACAAGGTATATATTGATTGCTACTCTATGGAAGGAAAGTTCTTGTGGAGAATAGATTTGGGAGTCAATATCAGAGCAGGTGCTCACTATACTCAATATCAAGTGTTTGATTATGACGGAGATGGTAAGTGTGAATTAGTATGTAAGACAGCTCCCGGAACGAAAGATGGAAAGGGGAAAAATGTAATCATGGGTAATGATAATCCTAATGCAGATTACAGAAATGGCTCCGGCTATATCTTGACAGGTCCGGAATATCTGACAATTTTTGAAGGAGCTACAGGTGCAGAGATTCATACTGTAGCCTATAAACCGGCACGTGGTAATGTAAATTCTTGGGGAGATGGTTATGGTAACCGTGTGGATAGATTTCTCGCATGTACAGCTTATTTAGATGGAGAGCATCCAAGTGTGGTGATGTGTCGCGGATACTATACTCGTTCTACTTTGGCAGCCTATGATTTTAAAGATGGCAAGTTGGTGGAACGTTGGTTTCACGACTCTCCTACAAGGGGGCAAGGTGCATACGGCGAGGGAAATCACAACCTCTCTGTAGCCGATGTGGATGGAGATGGTAAGGATGAAATTATCTATGGCTCGGCATGTATTGATGATAATGGTAAATTGATGTATAGAACAGGACATGGACATGGAGATGCTATGCATGTCTCTGATATGATTCCGGGTAATGGAGTCTTAGAGGGATGGTTTGTTCATGAAGACAAGGGTTCTGCTTATGGTTATGAATTAAGAAATCTAAAAACAGGAAAGGTAATTTTCGGACTAAAAACAAATACGGACAACGGTCGTGGTATGGCGGCAGATATTGATGCAAGTCACAAGGGATTTGAGATGTGGAGTTCGTACGGAAGCAATGTCTTTGATTGCAACGGAAAGAGTATTTCTACCAAGAAACCAAGTGTGAATTTCCGTGTATATTGGGACGGCGACCTACAAGACGAATTGTTGGATGGTAATAAGTGTGATAAGTGGAATGGAAATGGTACAACTCGTTTGATTACCTTTACCGGTAGTGCTTGTAATGGTTCTAAAAACACTCCCAACTTGTCAGCAGACATCATCGGAGATTGGCGCGAAGAGGTTATTCTTCACGATGGTGCCAACTTGTACATCTACACCACTACCATTGAGTCTAAACATCGTATGTACACATTGATGCATGATGCCGTTTACCGTTGTGCCGTAGCTTGGCAAAATACTGCCTATAACCAACCTCCTCATTTGGGAATTTACATAGGTGATGGCGTGGAAAATTTGAAACAACCTGATATCTATACTGCCGGGAAAGAGGTGGTTCCAACTGTTGCAACCATGTCTTATTCAGGAAAACTTGTGCAAGAACTTTTGCCGGGCGAATCAATCGCTCCTATTACTTTCACCTTTGGAGGTACTGCTACAGGTATTGAAACAACTGAATTGCCCGAAGGTATTTCTGCAAAATCAGAGGGTAACAACTTGATCTTGTCCGGTCAGCCTACCGAAAATGCTACAATTACAGTGAAAACCAAAGGTGGCGACAATGTGGTTTCTTTGGACGTTGAGATTGCTTTGATTGAAGGTGGCCTTAGAAATGTTGCCTACGTGACAGACGCAACCAATGACAACTATAAGAGTGATAAAATTCTATCTCACCTGAAAGGTTTGGAGGGTTGGTATGTTAGAGAATTTGATGCTCAATCATCTAAGTTCGATTACTCTCTCTTTGATTTGATAGTTATTAGCGAGGTTACCCCTTCAACCGCTCCAATCATGGCAGAATTGGAAGGTATCGATAAACCTGTGTTGACATTGAAGGTGCATGCCTATAAGAATGCAGCAGGTGCCTGGAATTGGGCTGCTGATGGGTATGGTGATAATACTACTGAAACCAATTTGGTGGTGGCTGAAAAATATCTTTCTCACCCTATGTTTAAAGATGTCAATTTTGTAAATGGTAACGAAGTTAATATGGTGTCGGAAGTCAATACAAAAGCTCTTACCTTTATGAACCCTGAATCATTTACAGAGGCTACCGGAACTATTGAACCAATTGCTAATATCAAAGGGGAAGAGGCGGTTTCTATCTTGGAAATTGCGGCCGGAGCTGTTGTGGCAGGTACATCTATCCCGCAAAATTATATCCAAATTGGATTGAATAGTAGTTCTTATGCGAATATTACAAAAGATGGTCTTTCGGTGGTGGAAAATGCTTGTTTGTATTTGTTGGGAGAATTGAAACCTGAGCAAGGTGGAGAAGGAACAGATATTCTGTTGACGAGTGCAGAGTCTGCTACATTGAACATCTATCCAAATCCGGTTGAAGATTTGTTGTATATCAATAATATTGGCGATGAAAAGGTTGTCGTTCTACAAATCTTTTCTATAGATGGTGTTATGGTTGCTTCGTTCAACATCTCTTTGAATGAGGGCGTAAATAGTTTGACCCGATCTGAGTTGAATATTTCTGCAGGTTCATACATTGTTAAGGTTGTGGGTGAAAATGGCTCTGACTTATTAAATAAATTTATGATTGTTAGATAATTCTATCTGATTTGAGAGGTTGTGCAATAAGACATGACCTCTCAATTATAAATCACATAATAAATATTCACATGAAAAAAATAGTTTCGTTGTTGGTAGCATTTATGCTGCTGATGAGTTCTTCGTATGCTCAACAATTGAGAGTTTTTACCATCGGAGACTCAACGGTTCAAGATTATAATGATGGATATGCACCCCGAAAAGGATGGGGACAGATGTTATCATTCTTTTTCGATAAATCCAAGGCTGTTGTCTATAACAAGGCCATTGGAGGAACAAGTTCCAAGAGTTTTTACGAGAAACATTGGGCTGACGTTAAAAACCAATTGAAAAAAGGCGATTATGTTTTTATTCAGTTTGGTATCAATGACCGAAATAGTTCTGATGCCAATCGGTATGCTCCTAAAGGTGTCTTTGAGGGGTACATCAAGAAGTTTGTTGCTGATGTTCGTGCCAAAGGTGCTATCCCGGTTTTGGTTACAACTGTCAGACGATGTGCATGGACGAATGGTAAACCCTACGACTCTTATCATGAACACCCTCAATTGATGAGAGATGTGGCAAAAGAGTTGTCAACGCCGTTGGTAGATTTGGATAAATTCTGTTACGACCTTTTTGTTGCTCAAGGTGAATTGTATGCCCAACGTTATCTTACTATGCACTTGCAAGCAGGTGAGTATGCGAATTACAAAAATGGTGCTTCCGATCAGGTTCATTATCAAGAAACAGGGGCTACAGAAAATGCAAGGTTTGTTGTTGAGTCTATTGAGAATAGTAATGACGCTGATTTGAAAAAATTGGCTGCTTGTACGTTGCCTCGCTACAAAGTGACTTTCAAGATTAACGATCCTTCTAAAGCAAAAACTATTTCTCGTACAGCAGAATTTCCTGCAGGAATCAATGTGACCTTAAAGACGATTCCACAAAACGGAGCAAAATTTCTTCGTTGGGAAGATGCTGCCGGAAAATCTCTTTCTACCAAATCTTTGCATGTGTTGAAGATGGGTTCTGCGGATGTTACCTACAAGGCTGTTTATGAGTCAAACATTGTGGAAACTATCGAACCTACATTGACTATCGATAATTCTACTAAATCTTTGGTGGCTTCAGAAGCAAAATCATATAAATGGTACTTTAATAACAAGCTTATTTCTTCCGAAACTAAATCTACGCTTACCATCAATCAAAATGGCACATACACTGTTGAGATGGTTTTGAATGATGGTTCAACCAAAAAGTTGAGCATCTCGGTGGCTATCGGGAAAGATGGGGTAATTCGCAAAATCTATCTTATCGGTGATTCTACGGTTTGTAACTATAAAGATAACCAATACCCAATGACAGGTTGGGGACAAGTGCTTAAATATTTCTTCAACTCTGATATTCAAATCAACAATCACGCAATTGGTGGTAGAAGTTCTCGTAGTTTCATCGAACAAGGTCGTTGGAAAACAGTTTTGGATGCATTGCAACCCGGCGATTTTGTCTTTATCCAATTTGGACATAACGACAGAGATACTAAGCCGGAACGTTATACCAGCGTGGCTGACTATAAGAAGAATATGCAAATGTTTGTCAACGATGCGCGTGGCAAAGGGGCTATTCCTGTACTTGTCTCTCCAATGGTGATGAATGCATGGAACAATGCAGGCATGAGAAATGTCTTTACAGAGAATGGAAACAACTATCGCGGTGCAATGGCAGAGGTGGCGAAAGAGATGAATTGTCCATTTGTCGATTTAAATATGCAATCTCATAATTTATTCAAAACCACTTCTTCTTCCTATTGCTCTCGATTTTTCTATCATTCATATCCTGCAGGCGAGTATCCAAACTATCCTAATGGAAGTTCTGATGGAACGCATTTCCAAGAGATGGGGGCTTTGACCCTATGTAAGTTGATTACTGATGAGCTACGGAAGTCTGACGACCCTTTTATTGAGTCGCTTGTTAATTATTTGAAACCTCTGTACTCTCTTACAATAAAGGCGAATAAAGCTAATTCGGGTGATATTACACTCTCTAATTCTTTCCCGGAAGGTACGCCGATTACGGTGAAAGTTTTGCCTGCTTCCGGTTCTAAATTCCTCAATTGGAATCAGGATGGAAAGAGTGTCAGTACGAAAAACCTTCACCGTTTTACAATGGGGGATGGAAATACTGTGTTGACCGCCATTTTCGATGGAGGTGATGCTGTGGATACAATTGTAAAAATCGACTTCCCTGAAGGCAAAAAGAGAGTAGCCTATATAACAGACCCGAATGGTGCAAACTACGCAAATGATATAAAAATTCTGCCGATGTTGAAGGCATGTGATCCTCTCTTCGTTTATGAAGTGGATGCAACTAAAACGAATGTGGATTTAGCTGATTTTGATTTGATTGTTATCAGCGAAGTGGCTGCTTCAACAGCTACAAGAATAGCCGCCTTGAAGTCTATAGAGAAACCTACGCTCACAATGAAGGTGCATGCTTATAAAGAGGCAAACGGCTCGTGGGGTTGGGCTAAAAATGGATTCGGTGATAATTATGAAGCTACCACTATCGAGGTGACAGAACAAGGTAAAAATCATTCGATTTTCTACGGTGTGGAATTGGATGCTGCTTCTCAACTTCAAATGGTTTCTGAAGTGAATAACAAAGCGTTGACTTACATGAATCCTGCTAATTTTACCTCTGTGACAGGTGGGGATATTGTTGAGCTGGCAACCATCGCAGGGGAAGAGCAGTGCAATATCTTTGAAGTCCCTGCCGGAACATCGATTGCCGGTTCTACATTGAAAGCTACAATGATTCAGATTGGTTTGAACAGTAGTTCTTATGCTAATATCACCGATGCGGGAACTGCTATCATTAAAAATGCTTGTTACTATTTGCTGGATTTACCTATTGTTTCCGGAGCTCCTACGGCTCTTGGTCTCTCAGTTTCCTCTCCTTCTGATATCGCTTGTTATCCTAATCCTGTAGAGGAACTTTTGTTTGTGCAAAATCTTTCTGATAGAGTGATAGAGGGAGATATGCTGTTGTTTGACCTCTCCGGAACACTTATTCATAGTGCTAAGGTTGAGTTGACCCCCGGGGTTAATCTCTTCGGTAGAGAACAATTTAATAATATGTGTGGAGGAACTTACTTGCTAATGTTTGTTGAGAAGAACAATATTATCTTTAAAAGAATAACAATCTTCAAATAATTTCTATCCTATTTTTGCTATATGCAATAAGGTCATTTTATAAATGTTATTTTATAGATGTTGCCTATAATAGCTTACAGAGCGAGACTGATTGAGAAATTAGTCTCGTTTTATTTTTTGAATTGGGGTGCGAAAATTTGGATAATTAATTTTTATTGTTACATTTGTAACAAAATTGTTTAACAAGACTGTTAAACAAAATATTGAAGAGTATGAGCGAGTTAGAGAAACAGAGTAATGAGCAGAAGATATTGGTGGCGGCTGAGCAAGAA
The DNA here is from genome assembly GCA_015061185.1 of Bacteroidales bacterium. Lineage (GTDB taxonomy): Bacteria > Bacteroidota > Bacteroidia > Bacteroidales > Paludibacteraceae > UBA1181. The sequence goes on along the minus strand of SUWZ01000031.1, from coordinate 17,195 downwards.
TTTTTGACCAAAGGTTTTGACGGTGCGCGCACCACTTCTATCGCGAAAGCGGCAGGGGTGACGCATGCAATGTTGCATTACTATTTTCGTACAAAAGAGCAACTTTTTGAGCGGATTTTGGATGAAAAGGTCAGTGTTATGTCTAAGGTGCTCTTCCCTGCTTGGGGTGATCCTAATCTGCCATTTTTAAATCGTCTTACGATGATTATTTCTGCTCATTTTGATTTTTTGGTAGAAAATCCGTCATTGCCAAGATTTCTAATCAATGAGATTTTGTCGAGACCGGAGCGGTATGAATTGTTGCAGAAACGTATAAGTCAATATGCCGGAGTTGTTTTTGATAATTTGCAAACTGAAATTACTAAGTCGGTAGAGAAAGGTGAGATTCTTCCTGTCGATGGTAAAATGTTGTTCATCAATGTTATGTCTCTCAATGTTTTTACCTTTATTGCCTATCCGTTATTGGAAACTGCGATGGGGGATTTGATGGCTGATAGAGAGAGATTCTTGGCGGCTCGCAAGGCAGAGAATATTGAAGTTATTATGAGTAGAATTTTGAAAAGATAAGTGATATGAGAACTTTTTTAACCCTATTTTTTGTCGTTTTCTGTATCGTGATTCAGGCGCAGTCGCTTGAAGAGTGCAGGCAATTGGCGCGTGACCACTATCCGGAGATTAAAAAGTATAACCTAATCGATGCTTCTGAGCAATATACTTTGTCCAATGCGACACGTTCGTGGTTGCCGCAAGTGGTTCTGTCCGGACAGGCTACCTACCAAAGTGCCACACCCACTTATCTGGAGGCGTTTAAATCCATCTTGACGGCAAACGGTATGGATATGTCTGGCATTAGAAATGATCAGTATAAGTTGGCTGTTGATGTGACCCAAAATATTTGGGATGGAGGAAAGTCAAAGGCTAATCGTGCTGTGGCTGAGGCTGATGCAACTGAACAGAGGAGTCAAGCTGATGTTGCTCTCTATGATTTGCAGTCTCGAGTGGATAATCTTTTTTTCAGTATTCTTCTTCTTGATGAGCGTCTTTCGCAAACAAATACGTTGATTGAGGTGTTGGAGAGCAACCTAAACAGAATGCGCACCTATTACAAGAATGGGGTGGTAAGGCAAGCTGATGTTGATCTTGTTGAGGCTGAGTTGTTGTGTGCCAAGCAGACTTTGGGGCAAGTGACTGCGATGCGAATGAACTATCGCACGATGTTGGAGTTGTTTATCGGCAAGTTGTTGCTTGCTGATACCTTGGAGCGTCCTCAGATGCCTGAGATTGCTGCTCGTAATGTGGAGCGTCCGGAATTGTCGATGTTTGCAGCTCAAAAGCGGAGGCTGGAGGCTCAGCAAAAGGCTCTCAACTCATCTGTTGTCCCTTGTTTCTATGCCTTTGCCCAAGGTTATTATGGTTATCCCGGATTGGATATGTTTAAGAGTATGATCTCTAATGATTGGACCTTTAATGCTATTGTCGGCGTGCGAATGAATTGGAATATCGGAGCGTTTTACCTGAAACAAAACAACTTTGAGACGTTGGAAATTGCAAAACAGAAAATTGCACTTCAAGAGGAGGTTTTCCTTTTTAATTCTCACTTGCAGATTGTACAGCAAGATGGTGAAGTGATGCGTTTACAAAAGGCTTTGGAGGATGATAATCGTATTGTTGAATTACGTCGTTCGGTTCGTTTGGCAGAGGAGTCTAAATTGGCCAATGGTGTCATTGATGCCACCGATTTGTTGAAGACTATTTCGAAAGAGACTGAGGCAATGTTGAATAAATCAACGCATGAAATTGAATTATTACAGGCTGTTTATAAGCTTAAAACAATATTAAATCAATAGATTTATGAAACGAATTTTCTATCTTTTCATTCCGTTTTTTGTGCTTTCGTGTGGTGAAGAAAAAACGTTTGATGCGCAAGGAACATTTGATGCCACAGAGATTGTTGTTTCTTCTGAGGCTACAGGACGCATTCTTAATTTTGAGGTGGAAGAGGGTGCGAGTGTCTCCGCCGGTGAGATGGTGGGGGTGATAGATACTCTCCCTATCTTTCTTCAACGTAAACAACTTCTGGCACAACAGTCGGCTTTGTTGAAGTCTCGTCCGGATGTAGAAAAACAGGTGGCTTCTTTGAAGGAGCAGATCGCTACTCAAAACGTAGAGTTGCGGAGAGTTGAAAATATGCTTCGTGATGGGGCTGCAACGCCTAAACAGAAAGATGATTTGCAGGCGAAAATCAGGGTGTTAGAGAGTCAGTTGTCTGCTACGCTCTCTTCGTTAGACAAAAATACCTCATCCATCAATAGCAATGTCTCTGCATTGGAGGCTCAAATAGAGATATTGGACGATCGCTTGGCTAAATGTCGTATCGCATCTCCAATCAATGGTGTTGTGTTGGTGAAGTATATGGAGGCGGGTGAATTGGCGGCTGTTGGTAAACCGCTTATGAAAGTGGCAGACCTTAATAATATTTTTCTGCGTGCCTATTTTACTTCCGCTCAGTTGGCAAATCTTAAGTTAGGGGATACCGTGACAGTAGTTGCTAATTTTGGAGGTGAGGCTCGGTTTGATTATAAGGGTGAAATCTCGTGGATCTCGGACGAGAGCGAATTTACACCGAAGACAATACAGACGCAAGATTCTCGTGCCAATTTGGTTTATGCTGTGAAAATTAAGGTTCAGAATGACGGACGATTAAAAATAGGTCTTTCCGGCGAAGTGAAATTGTAGTATGGAGGCTATAGTAATAGATAATTTATCAAAGAGTTATGGCAAGGTTAAGGCTCTTGACAACGTCTCGTTTTCGGTGCGTAATGGAGAACTATTCGGACTGATTGGTCCGGATGGAGCAGGGAAAACGACTTTGTTTAGGTTGCTGACAACTTTACTGACGCCCGATTCGGGTAGTGCTAAGGTGGCAGGTTGGGATATCATTGATGATTATCTTGCTATTCGCTCTTGCGTGGGATATATGCCGGGAACTTTTTCTCTTTATCAAGATTTAACAGTAGAAGAGAATTTGAATTTCTTTGCCGCTCTTTTTGGTGCCTCTGTTAGGGATTCATACGAGTTAGTAGAGCCTATTTATAAGCAGATTGAACCCTTCAAAAATCGTCGTGCCGGTAAATTATCGGGTGGTATGAAGCAGAAATTGGCTCTTTCATGTGCTTTGATACATCGTCCTAAAGTTTTGTTTTTGGACGAACCTACAACCGGTGTCGATGCGGTCTCGCGAAGCGAGTTTTGGTCTATGTTGGCGGATTTAAAACAGCGTGGAATCTCTATCTTGGTCTCCACCCCCTATATGGATGAGGCTTCCCTTTGCGATCGTATTGCATTGTGCAATGAGGGGCGTCTGCTGGGGGTAGATTCTCCGCATCAATTGGTGGCTTCATTTCAATCGCCTCTTTGGGCTATTCGTTCCAAAAATATGTATGCTTTGCTCGAAATGGCTCGTGGTTTCGAGGGCGTAACAGAATGTTATCCTTTTGGTGAATTTCATCATTTGGTGGCGACAGATGCTTTTGACGCAGAGATGTTTGCTCGGCAAATGAATCATTGCGACGATTTTGAAATGTGTGTGGCTCAACCTACCATTGAGGATCTCTTTATTAAATTAATGAAACGATGAATGAGGTAGTTATATCAGTCAGAAATCTTACAAAGTGCTTTGGCAACTTTACAGCGGTTAATAATATATCGTTTGACGTGTTGCGTGGAGAGATATTTGGATTCTTGGGTGCAAATGGTGCCGGAAAAACCACTGCAATGCGCATGTTGTGTGGATTGAGTTTTCCTACTTCAGGAAGTGGGAGCGTGGCTGGCTTTGATGTGATGAAAGAGGGGGAGTTGATAAAACAGCATATTGGGTATATGAGTCAGCGTTTTTCGCTCTACAATGACCTAACGGTTGGAGAGAATATTCAACTTTTTGCCGGAATATACAACTTGTCTAAAGCGCAGACAGAACAGCGTTCCTGCCAGCTTTTAGAACGGTTGAATTTCTCTTCTGAACGTAATACGCTTGTGGGGGCTTTGCCTCTTGGGTGGAAACAAAAACTTTCGTTTGCTATCGCCAATATTCATGAGCCTAAGGTGGTTTTTCTGGATGAACCCACTGGTGGTGTAGATCCTTTGACAAGACGCCAATTTTGGGAATTAATCTATGAGACGGCTGAAAAGGGAACCACGATTTTTGTTACCACGCATTATATGGACGAGGCGGAGTATTGTTCGCGACTATCTATAATGGTTGATGGTGAGGTGAGAGCTCTTGATACACCTCGGAATTTAAAAAGAGAATTTGCCGCAGAATCTATGGACGAAGTCTTTCGGGTCATAGCTCGTGGTGCAAAACGGTGCGATTAGTATGGGATTTAGTAATTTTTTTGCCTTCGTTAAGAAGGAGTCATTACATATTTTAAGGGATACGAGAACAATGCTTATTGTTATGTGTATTCCCATTTTGTTAATGGTTTTATTTGGATTTGCTATTTCAACCGAAGTTAACAATGTTAATGTTGCTGTGGTGGCTCCTAATAGAACCGATGGAGTAGAGGAGGCTGTTGATAAGATGGCTCGTAATAACTATTTTTCTTTCTTTGGCTATATCGACAATTCGGAGATAGATAAATATTTGCGTTCCGGTAAAGTGGGGGCTGTGGTTGTCTTTGATAAAGATTTTGATCGATATTTGGCGCATTCCTTGAATGGGATTCCGGTGAAACCTATCATTCAAATCATTGTTGATGCCTCCAATGTAAATACGGCCGGCTCTGCTACACTCTATTTGCAAAATGTTTTGTTAGATAAGGCTTCGCAACAAATGTTGTTTGAGACGAGATTGTTGTTTAATCCGCAAATGAAATCTGCCTACAATTTTGTACCGGGAATTATGGGACTTGTCTTTATTTTGGTGTGTGCAATGATGACTTCAGTCTCTATTGTCAGAGAAAAAGAGGTTGGAACAATGGAGGTCTTGTTGGTTTCGCCTGTCAGACCCTTTAAAATCGTTTTTGCTAAAATGATTCCCTACTTTTTGATATCTTGCATTGTCTTGATATTGATCCTCTTGTTGGCGCGTTATTTGCTTGATGTACCTATGTCTGGTGGAGTTGGGGGAATTTTTCTCCTCTCGCTGCTATATTTGGTGCTATCCCTCTCTTTAGGACTGCTTATCTCTACGATTGCAGAAACGCAGGTCGCTGCTTTACTTATTTCTGCCATGGTGATGATGATGCCTATTTTGATGCTCTCCGGAATGTTGTTCCCGATTGAAAATTTGCCAACTTTCTTTCAGGTAGTCTCAAATATTGTCCCTGCACGTTGGTATATAGATGCTATTCGTAAAATGATGATCCAAGGACTTTCGCTCCTTGATGTCTGGAAAAATTGCTTGATATTGGTGGGTATGACTCTCATGTTGATTGTTGTCTCGCTCAAAAAGTTTAATGATAAACTGGAATAATAGTATGAGAGCTTTCGTTGTATTACTTCAAAAAGAGTTTTTGCAAATTCGGCGAAATTCTTTCCTTCCGAAACTGATAATTGTATTCCCGATTATGGTAATGCTCCTTATGCCGCTTATCATGACCATGGATGTGCGTAATGTTAATGTGGCTTTGGTCGATCAGGATCAATCTTCCACATCTGCTCGTATCGCTTCTCATATCAATGCTTCAGACTATCTCTGTTTATCTATCGCTACAACTGAATATCCAGAGGCGATGTTTGCCTTAGAAAGGGGAGAGGTGGATGTAATTGTGCAAGTGCCTAATCGGTTTGAACAATCTCTGATGTTGGATTCCCCTATGAAAATTGGTGTAACGGCTAATGCTGTTAATGCTACAAAAGGGGCATTGGGTATGCAATATGTTGTGCAGACGATTGCTTTCTCCTTGTCGGAACTAACAGAAGAGGCCGGCAGAACCAATGTGTCGGAACTAATATCCATCGAAAATCGCTTTAATCCAACTCTCAACTATAGACATTATATGATTCCGGCATTGATGATTATCCTCTTTATCTTGATATGCGGTTTCCTTCCAGCTCTTAGTATTGTTGGAGAAAAGGAGAAGGGTACAATTGAGCAGATTAATGTAACTCCTGTCTCTCGATTGGTTTTTACGCTCTCAAAACTTATCCCGTATTGGATAATCGGAATGTTTGTCCTTACTATTGCGATGATTGTGGCCAAACTTGTTTATGGATTATCTCCCGTTGGAAATGTCGGACTCATCTATTTAGGGGCTGCTCTATTTATTTTGGTTATCTCTGGTTTTAGCCTTACTATCGCAAACTTGTCTGAGACAATGCAACAAACCATGTTTGTGATGTTCTTTTTTATCATGAATTTTATGTTGCTTAGCGGTTTGCTTACTCCGGTTGATTCTATGCCTCTTTGGGCGCAAAATATTACATTGTTTCTTCCTCCTCGTTATTTCGTGGATATTCTGCGTGCAGTCTATTTGAAAGGAGCCGGATTTATTGATTTATGGAGTTCCTACTTTGCATTGCTTCTTTTCGCTCTCTTTTTTAATTTCTTGGCGATAGTGACTTACAAAAAGAGAAGTTAATGAACTTTTTTTCTAAAATAAAAGAGGGTAAACCCTTCAGAAAATAACTTAGAAGTTGTTTAAGAAGTTGTTTAAATTTTATTTAGAGTAAATAATTAATTTCACTCTTGCTAGTTGACTCTACAGACTCTACTTGTTAAGCAATAATGGGAAACTTTTAAAATATCGTTTCATAAGACTTGATAATTTTAATTATTATATGTAATTTTGCACCGTTTTTTACAATTATTAGTAATCTGTGTGATTGCGAAAAAGGGTAATTTTATAAATTTTATATTAGAAGGCGAAATGAAGTTCTTTTTTAAGGCTCTTGTACTGGTTTTGTTGTTTTGTGCTAAAATCAGTAGTGTGAATTCTCAGGGTATTTTAATATTTGAAATTTCAGATGTAAAGAATAAACCGGTTTCAGGTTTGTCTGTTGATGTCAAGAAGGATGGAGTATTGTATAAAAATTATCAGACGGATGCAAGTGGTCGTTTGGTAGATATGTCCATACCGGAGGGCGATTATACCTATTCATTTGACTACGGTGATTGTAATACCGGTTCTTTTACGATAAAAAAGTCCGATTGGGTTTGGATTGATTTAGATTATCGAACAGTTACTATTACGTTCAAAGATGATGCAAGTACTCTTCTTGAGGGTAAAAAGGCTACTATTCATAAACTATCTGATGATGGGGAAAAGACATACGTCAGTGAAAAGTTTTCGGATGTCAATGGTGTAGCAACCTTCGTTTTGCCAAAGGGTAGATACACCTATACAACGTTTAGAGGAACAGAGACCATAGAGGTGAATGATGAGAATATTAATTCTTCAGTAATTGTTACGAGTGGAGAAATTACTCACCAGACTCACTTCTGTTTCGTTAAAAAGAGTGGAGAGAAGGTTGATGTATATGCGAAGGATATTTTGGTGACGCATATTGCACCGGATAGTTTATATCTGTTTGGTGCTGTTGATGCTCATAGTAATGTAGTTGCTCATGGTTACTACTTGTATAATACAACAGATAACTATGTTTCTTGTCCTGCCGGCACATACTCGTGTACGGTCGAAACTAAGGATTATGGAACAATTGTTGATACGTTTATTGTTGATGATAATGATGCCTTGGTGAAAAATATTGTCAACATTGTTTTGCCTGATTTGCCGGCATCAAGTGGCTCTCAAGAAGGTACAGAGGAAGAAGATGTTGAAGAAGAGATGGGTATTGAGGACGAGGTGACTCCCGGTACTCCTTATTCGATTAATGTAAAAGTTCTTATGAAATCGGATAGCATAACTCCTATCCCAAATGTGCTATGTAGTTTGTTGGATCCGATGAAGGGGTTGGAGTCTAAGTATAATTTGACTGATGGCAGTGGTTGGGCAGGATGGTTTGTTACTCCTGATTATGCTTACGATGTTGCTGTTCTTAATGATACGGTTTATGGGGTCTCTGTTACCTCTGATACAACACTCTATTTTTATTTGGATGGAAGTGATTTTACAGAGGTTTATTTTGATTTCTTTTACGGAGAAGAGAAATTTGAACCAATTTCAATTTCTGAAGTTGTATTGTGGAACAATAAAGATGTTACAAGAAATTGGTCTTATTTCCCTATACCAATGCCTGATGGAACTTTCTCATTTGAAAAACCTGTATTGTGCCCTCGTGGTATTTTTAATTTTACCTTCTATGTTTCAGAAAAAGGTTATAATCAGAGATATCGCGGTTTTTTTAGAGTGGCAGAAACTGATTCGGTGGTGCGTGTCCCTATAACGTTAACTCCTTATTACAACGTCAAAATTAACGTTTTGGATATAAATGGAATGATTTTTGAATCTCGTCAATATGTGCATGTTGAATCAGCTTTGTTTATGTCTGATATTACTACGGATAGTTTAGGAAAATATTCCGGTAGTTTCTTGCAAGATGACTATGTGTTTTCTGTTTTGGGAGACACTCAACGGGTGGAATTGAGATCGGATACAACGTTGACTTTTAGAGCAAAGGCTCCTGTTTCTCAGAAAGTTTTATTTCAGTTTTTGCATGATGGAAAGTTGGTTTATCCTCAAATTATGAGCATGAATCTGTATGATAAGGATGGTAAACTTTATTCTAAAACGGTTTCTACTCATTATGAAAATTATCAAGCAAGTGGTGAGGCTTGGGTCTTCTCTGAGCCGACAATTTGTGTGCCGGACGATTATACTATTGAGTATGTCCTGAAGGATTATGAGTATAATGGAACCTATTCTAATAAGTTTACGATTAAAACTCCTCTCAATCCCGATACAACAATATACATTGTGGTGCCGGTTAAGCGGTGCGTGACTATTACTATTAAAGATGCTAATTTGGATCTTGTTAATGGTGTGTTTGGTAATATTTATAAGTATGGTGAGGATGGAAATTTATTGCCTACAACTGATTATGATGATGCTTCTCACTCTTCTTTGCGTACAAACTCTTCCGGAGAGATTAGGGATTATTTGGTTCCGGGGCGTTATCAAATTAGAATCTTGGATATTGTGCGCGACTTTATTGTGAAGGATTACGATCTTAATTTTGATATTATTTCCGGTACTAAACTTTATGATGTTAAGTATGTCGTAATGTATGAAAAGAGTAAAAATCCGGGAGTAAATATTTTGTTGGATGTAAATAAAGATAGTGCGTTCTATAGTACTAATTATACGGATGATAATGGTGTCGTAGAGTTGTTCTGTGAGTCTGGTAATTATTCATATTACTTGCACTACGGTGAAAATAATAGAGATACTTTTGTGATTTCAAACGATACCACAATCTATATCTATTTGGAAGATCCTGTCGCAATAGAGCGTTTAAATATTTTGGGGTGTGCTTGCATTTCTCATGGTGATAGTTTAACATTGATTCCGGATTTTTATCCGCAAAATTCTACTGTTAAAGATTTGGTTTGGTCCACTGATAACGAGATATTGGCGAGAGTTTCCAGCGATGGTGTTTTAATCGCTAATAAGGTCGTTACGGAAGGTTTCGTAAAAGTGACTGCGACAACTCAAGATGGTAGTGGTGTCGTTTCCGAAAAATTCTTCTATGTGGGTGGTGAAGAGTGTGGTGTCGCTCCTCAATTGTCAATCGGAGCGGATGGACTAACCGAAATCCCGTTGACAACGGATAGCGTGCTATTGACCATTACTCTTCCGTCAGACGATAAATTTGATAGAGTCTTTGCTTACCAAGTATCTTCGGATACTATAAATTGGGAAACCATTGTCCCTTCGACAACAGATTTGTCAAAGAATATTTTTGCTCTTAATTTTAAGAAAGAGTCTTACTTCAGAGTTCTTTCGTCTGTTTCAGAAGCAGATTTGGCTGAATTTTTGAAAAATCAAGTGTCCGGTTGTGGAAGCAATCAAATTTCCAATATTGTTGCTTTGAGATTGAATTCATTACGTCCTGTTAATTGGCCCGATTCTATCTGTGCATTGGATGATGCTATAACGTTGATTGCCGATAAAGAGAGTGTAGGAACAATTGCTGAAGGATATGCTTTGAGATGGTTTGTTAAGAAAGAGAGTGCAACTGAGTTTGAAGCGATTCCTGAGTTCGAGAACAAAGATACTCTTGTGTTGAAATTAGATGAAACCTCTGTGATTCGTATGGCAATTGAAAATGAATCGGTTGTTGTTAGCGAATTTAAACAATCTATTTTTGTTGAACCGGCTCTTTCTTTTGCATTGAAATCAGATAAGGATACGGTCTGTTTCGGAGATGATGTTCAATTCTCTGCTGAAGTTCTTTCCGGTGCTATTGGTTCTTTCTTGTGGAATAATACTGAAACTTCTCCAGAATACATTGTAGAGGCTGATTCTATTGATTATATTTTGAAAGCAACTTCCATGTATGGGCATTGTCCGGCACAATTCGATACAATTCGTTTGGTTATAGATTCCCCAATTGATATTACTCTCCAATCTTCTAAATCTGTGATTTGTGAAAACGAAACCAATGAAGTTTCGTTGTATATTGATTCAAAGGATGTGTCGATTTCTTCTTTGACATGGAGTGATGGTTCAACCACAGATACGATAAAGGTTTTGCCAACGACATCAGCCGAATATTCATTGACGGCTCTTTCTAAATACAACAAATGTCCGTCTGTAAAAAAAGAAATTTCGGTAGAGGTGAAAGAGTTGATGTCAATTTCTATAAATGCCGATAAGTCGGCTATTTGCCAGACCGGCAATGATAGCATCACACTCTCTGTTAGTTCTACATCGGGTCTGCCAGAAACGTATGTTTGGTTTGATGGTGTGGAAACAGCAGATTCTGTCCGAAAAGTAAAATTGGATGCTTCAACCAATCTTTGGGCTGTTGCTAAAAATGGTGTATGTCAAGATTCTGAGGCTGATTCGTTCTTTGTTCAGGTGGCTAAACCGGCTGAAATAGAATTGAGTACATCGAATAAGATTTTTGAATATGGTGCAGATATTGATTTAAGTGTTGATACATCTTCATTTGTTTATGGTCCATACTCTTGGATCTCTGTAGATGAGGAGGGTAATGAACAAATCCTTTCGATAACAGATGAGTTGCAATTTTCTGATATGCCTTCGTCAAGTGTTACTTATTTTGTAAAGGCAGACAATGGTGCTTGTCCGATCATTACGAGTGGCTCGCTTGTTGCTAATTTGGTTGATAATATTGAGATTCCAACCGTCATAACACCTCATACAGCTGACGGAATTAATGATGACTTTATGCCGGGGTATCGAACAATCATTTATAATCGTTATGGAGATGTTGTTAGCGACTCTGATAATGGTTGGGATGGTATGTTCCGCGGAGAATTGGCTGATCCGGGTGTTTATATCTACTCTTTAATCTTAAAAGATGGTAGAGAGATGAAAGGAACAATTGAAGTGTTTAAGAAATAATTGACAATAATTAGAATAGATAATGATGAGAAGGTTAATATCCTTATTTTATGTTGCCGTCTGGGTGTTACCAATTTTTGGCGCACAAGTGGCAAATTTCGAGAATGACGAAAATGTTAAATCTAATCAGGTTTTATCTCGTTACAAGAATAATAGTGTTGTGTTTTTTAAAAATGATAGTTTCTTTATTGCCGAGTTGGATAGTCGTGGTAAAATCGTAAATGCAACTTACACTACTGATTTTGATCGGATTCAACCTGAAGGTCAGTTTGCATATTCTGAAAAGAGCGGGGAACTTTATTATGTTAATGGTGGAAAGTTGTTAAAAGCGAAACAACGCAAAAGTGGTAAGTGGGTGAATAGTGCTTATATCGAAGTGAAAGGTTCCGAAGTTAAACGTGATAAATACCCGGGTTCTGTTTTGGCTTATGCCAATTGGAGATATTTGCCGAAAGATTCTATCGTTATTGTAAATCCAACAATAAACAGTCAAGGTGATGTTCTTTACTTCTCTTCTAATATGAATAACGTGAAGAGCAGAGATATTTGGGAAATGGCTAAGGGGCAAAATGGCGAGTGGGGTAATCCGGTTCGTTTGGATGCGAGTGTAAATACGGTGGATGCTGACGAAGATTTTCCATTTGTGAATGATGAAGGTATGTTGGTGTTTGCTTCCAATAGAGGAAATGCGTCTCAATCGGATTCTACTTATAGTTTGTTCTCAAAAAGTGAACCTGTCGATTATGAACAATACAACAAGGTTCAAGAGGAGAGACTGTTAGCGGCTTTGAAGCGTGATTCTATCGAGATGCAAAAACGTATATTAGAAGAACAAAGATTGGCAGAGGAAAAGCGTGTGGCTGATTCGATTCTTATTGCCGGTTTGACAAATGGAAAGGTGGACTCTTCCGCAATGTTGTTGGGTGACTCTTCAGTCGTAATGGCTGATACCGCATCCTCCGAACCAAAGGGGAAGAAAAATACACCCTCTGATCGTCCTGAGGTTTCTATTGCTTCTGTAGATTCTGTAATTGCAGCTGCAAAATCAAATCCGAATACTGTTGTTAAAATTTCTGATAACGTTTATGGTACTTTGGACAAACGTATTTTCTATTTTGATTATGACCAACAAATGGCGAATGGTACTTTTGAACGTGATATTTTAATCGTTCTCGACTTTATAAACGCTTTCCCTAATAGTGATTTCTTAATTGTGGGTCATACCGATGAACGTGGGTCTTTGGAGTACAATGAATCTCTTTCGTTAAGACGTGCTCAATGGGTTATGTTCCAATTGTTGATGAAAGATGTTTCTCCTTATCGTTTGAAAGTTAAGGGAGAAGGTGAGTTAATGCCTATCGTAAAGGATGCTAAAACCGAAGCTGAGCATCAAAAGAATCGTCGCGTAGAAATTTTAAAGTTGAACTAACACCAATTATAAGGAGAAATTAAAATGAATAGATTAAATAGATATATTAAAAGAGTTATATTCACTATATCGTCCTTGTTGTTTTGTTGTACAATGAGTGCTCAACAAGATTTGATGATGTCTCAACAACTATTTTCTCGTATCAATGTTAACCCGGCAGGTACGGGTAACAATGATAAATTCGACCTCTTTGTCTTGGGGCGTTTCCAATGGGTTGGGGTTGATAATGGACCTAAGACCGGTTTGCTAAACTTTTCCGGTTATAGCGAAAAGTTGAAGTCGAGTCTTGGTTTGTCTGTTTATCATGACCATTTAGGTATAGGACATAGCACAACCAATGCGCAAATCGTCTATTCTTATCACTTGGATTTGAGTGAAAAGTATATCTTGTCTATGGGTATTTCCGGTGGTGTGAATTTTGGCTATTTCAATCCTGCCAACAATACTATGCGTGATGAGGTTGAGTATGGAATGGAGACTTATGTTCAAGATAAAACCACAGAAATTACTCCGGATATTAATTTGGGTTTTGAGCTTACTTCCAAAATTTGGATGGTGGGTATCTCTTGTACACACTTGTTGAACGACTCTTCTACGACATTTAAGTCGGGTCGTCACTTCTATTTGTATGGTCGTGCTTTACTTCCTATTTCGTCTCATTTTGATATTGCACCGGCTCTCTCTTATATGCATAAGGGGAAAATTAATAATATCGAGGTTAACGCAATGTTGTTTTACAACAAATTTATTTGGGGTGGTGTAACATGGAAACCCGATTTATCTAACCCTGCTAAGATGTCATTGTTGGCTATCACTGCAGGATTTGAGTGGAACAAATATAGAATCGGTTATACATATAATATGAATTTAGGCAGATGCAATAATTTGCCGTCTAATACGCATGACATCTTGTTGTCTATGCAGTTCTAATATTCATGAATTTTTAAAGTTATTTGGGTAAAGACGGTCAGAGTACCGTCTTTACTATTTTTTTATTTTCGTGTTAATTTGATATGTTTCGGATAAATCAAAATCTATCATCTTACTTGAATCATACCTTTATTACTCTGAAACTTTTCTCTCTTATTTCTCTATTGCTTTGATTTTATCCGCATAATTGCTCCACCCTTTTTCGCTCATAAATGGGGATGCCTCTTCGTAGTGTGTGTTCAACAAGGGCTTCGTTTTTCAGTGCGTGAATTTAAATGAATTTGGTATCGTTTAAACCCTGTAAATATAGAATTTTAATTTGGCTTAGGTCCCCACTAACTGTATTCTGGAATTTTTATTTTTTTTGTTTTAAATACCCGATAATTGCTTATTTCAATTATTTCCTATACTTTTGCAATAAGTCTCTTAAATGAGCGGATCGGCGCAACCTCCCTTAGCATAGCACTTTGGGCGTTCGCACCGAGGAAATGGTTGGATTTGTTCCGACCATTTTTTTGTTACTTCAATTATTTGTTGTATATTTGTTAAGCGTGTCCCTTAAATGGGCTGTCGGCGCAACTTTCCCTTAGCATAGCACTTTGGGCGTTCGCACCGAGGAAATGGTTGGATTTATTCCGACCATTTTTTTTTGTTTTTCCGGCTGTGCAGTGAATCAGTTGCAAAAATATCTTTGTAAATGCTTACCTTGCTCAATGGCAATGCAGAGGCGGAAGAACGCCTTTCCGAGAGCATAACCAAATATGGTTCTTCCACCCCATACGACCGCACCACCCTCTTGGAGGCACAGAAAACAATGATGTCGTTCGGGTTGAGTGCAGACTTTGCTTTTGAAAGACTGCAAAACATTGGTGATATTGCTTTGGGAGACAAAGAGAAGATGAAATCGCTGGCATTGGCATTTTCGCAAGCCACTGCATCCGGAAAATTGATGGGACAGGATCTGATGCAGATGATTAATGCAGGGTTCAACTCGTTGGAGGTCATCAGCAGAAAGACGGGAGAAAGCATTGCTCAATTGAAAGAGAGAATGAGTGCGGGAGGCATCTCTGCAGAAGAGCTGGGAGAAGCCTTTCTGATGGCAACACAAGAGGGGGAACGGTTTTACAAAGGCGCAGAAAGAGCCGGAGCAACCACGGCAGGACGATTAGAGAAAAAGAAGGAAAAATGTTAATTTGTAGAATTTTATAAAAAAGATGTGAAAAAACTTTTTGTGAATCAAAAAATATTGTCTATTTTTGCAGTCGCTTTTAAAAGAAAATAAAAATAAAAAAATAAAATAGAAAAAAATTATGATCGTAGTACCGGTAAAAGAAGGCGAAAATATAGAAAAAGCCTTGAAGAAATTTAAAAGAAAGTTTGAAAAAACAGGTGTTATTAAAGAATTGCGTAGCAGACAACAATTTGAAAAACCTTCTGTTGTTAAACGTCAACAAAAGATTCACGCAATTTACGTTCAACAACTTAAGAGAGCTGAAGAATAATAGAATCTGTTTTCTTTATGAGATAGGGGCATGCTTTGTGGTATGTCCTTTTTTTTGTTTATAGGGTATAAGGTCTTATGTTCTCTCCATTGGGGAGAATCGCATTCGCACTGTTTTATGATTATTTTCGATAAGGTCAATAAATTCTGCTAAAGAATTATTTAAATTTTCGAGCAGGATAGAGTGTGGAAGAATTGAGATTTTTTTTCTTCTTTATAAAGCTGTGAATTCCTAAAAAATATAAAAAATCATCTGATAATTTCATTTTTTTTGAGAATCCTATTGTTAAATAAAAAAATATCGCTATATTCGTCTTTATACTTACGATGATGATTTCTTCGTTAATTGAGAAATATTTGCAATATATAGAGTATGAAAAGGGTTTTTCTTCTCATACCATAGCTTCTTACAAGGCGGATTTGCATTTGTTTCAGGATTACGTGAAGTCATGCGACTTAAAAGAGTTTAAGTTGGATTCGATAGATTCGATGTTGATTCGAGAATGGATTGTTTCTCTCAGAAAAGGAGATAAAAATAGTGCCTCTTCTGTCAATAGAAGATTATCTACGTTGAAATCTTTTTTTCGCTACTTAAAACAAAAGGATTTAATAAAACATAATCCGATGCAACAAGTAGTATCTCTAAAGAGAGAGGTGCGGTTGCCTAAGTTTGTGAAGGAGTCCGAAATAGAGGCGCTTTTGGCGAATAGGCAAGAACTCTTTCCGGATAATTTTGAGGGAGTTCGAGATTCAACCATTATAGAGGCTTTCTATACATTAGGAATTCGAGAATCAGAATTGATAGGGATAAAAGATGCTGATATAGATTTTTCCAAATGTTATGTATCTGTAATAGGAAAAGGATCTAAACAGCGTTTGATACCCTTTGAAAAAAAAATGAAGGAGTCATTCTTATCCTATTTAGAGGCAAGAAAGGAATTGCAGTTAGGGAATGTTTCAACATTTTTTGTTCGAAAAGATGGAAGTCCGCTATATCCAATGTTGGTCTATCGAGTAGTAAGGAACTATTTGTCCGAAGTGAGTTCGTTAACGCAGCGAAGTCCGCACGTTTTGCGACATACGTTTGCTACGCT
Organism: Bacteroidales bacterium; assembly: GCA_015061185.1. GTDB lineage: Bacteria > Bacteroidota > Bacteroidia > Bacteroidales > Paludibacteraceae > UBA1181. The sequence goes on along the minus strand of SUWZ01000031.1, from coordinate 749 downwards.
AATGTTGAACAATGGAGCGGAGTTGAATGCGGTAAAGGAGTTGCTTGGACATGCAAATTTAGCTGCCACTGAGGTATATACTCATACCACATTTGAGCAGTTACGAGAGATTTATGAACGCGCCCATCCAAGGGCAGATAAAAAAACTTAAAATTAGGAGGGACAGATTATGAAGGTGACAGTTCAGACAGTGCATTTTGATGCAACGGTTAAGTTAGAAGAGTTTATCAATAAGAAAATCGCCAAATTGGAACAATATTCAGATAAGATTACGGCGGTTGATGTTGTATTGGAGGTTGTAAAGCCAGAGACGTCTGATAATAAGAAAGTGATGTTGAAGGTGTTGATGCCGGGAAGTGAATTAGTAGTGAATAAAACCGCAGATTCATTCGAGGAGGCGTTTGATAATTCAATGGATGCGATGATACGTTCTATTAAAAAAGCGAAAGAAAAAGCGAATGAATTGAAAAAATAATTCAAAAAAAATTTGCAGGGTAAAAAAAAATGCCTACATTTGCACGCCGTTTCAAAGTTACGCACGATGAAGCGGCGTGAAATTTGACCGCCTCTTTAGCTCAGTTGGCCAGAGCACGTGATTTGTAATCTCGGGGTCGTTGGTTCGAATCCGACAAGAGGCTCAAAAGAAGAGATCTTTAAAATATAAGTTGTGTAGGGCGAATACCAGAGTGGCCAAATGGGGCAGACTGTAAATCTGCTGGCTTATGCCTTCGGTGGTTCGAATCCATCTT
>SUWZ01000030.1 GCA_015061185.1 Bacteroidales bacterium | reverse complement strand
AAACATAAGTCTTTTTGAACGCAAAATAAACAATCAAAATACATATTGAAAAGACGGCTAAAATCGGATGATTACTATATTTTTAAGTTATATATTGTTGATTTTTAGTAACTTATATTTTGGATACTGTCGTTGGGGTGAATGTGATTCGCCCTGTTTTATATCAGTAATGGAGTCAATAAATTTCGCCAACGGGCATTCCTATTTACTATCTGTAGGGGTTTCTGAGAGAGCGAAATTTTGCGAGTTGTCATATTTTACGGATTGAATGATTCCCGTAACCATTTCTTTCAGCTCTGTCATAAATGTCACTGTGTCGTATGAACTATGTTCTATCATTCGTAATCTCTTTTCCCATTGACCAGTCAACTCAGCAGATTTAAGAAGTTCATTTTTTATCGTGTTAATCAAACTTATACCTGTATCCGTAGGTACAATATTCTTTTTTTCTTTACGCATGTAATTTCTTTTATAGAGTGTCTCTATAATATTTGCTCGCGTAGATGGTCGCCCTATACCATTCTCTTTCATTAGTTCTCGCAACTCCTCATCCTCCATCTGTTTTCCGGCTGTTTCCATCGCACGGAGTAAGGTCGCTTCTGTGTATGGTTTCGGGGGTTGTGTCCATCGTTCCAACAATCCGGGTTCGTGTACCCCTCTTTCTCCAATCTCAAAAAGAGGTAAGGTTTTCTCTTCTTCCTTCTCTTTCTCGTTTGTTTCTTCCTCTTTTTCTTTAGAAAAAACAACTCTCCATCCCGGTTCAAGAATCTGTTTTCCGGAGGTCTTAAACTCTATATCGTTAACTTTGCCTAAAATAGTAGTTGTTGAATTGATGCATATAGGATAAAAATTGGCAATAAAACGACGTGCTACTAAATCAAAAACTCTCTGTTCTTCCTTCGTTAAAGCAGTTGGAGAAACTCCGGTAGGAATTATAGCATGGTGATCCGTTACCTTTGAATTATCAAAAATCTTTTTTGATTTAGGAATTTTAGTGGTTAATATAGGATTCGTAAGTTCCGTATAGGATTTCAATCCTTTTAATATCCCTTCAACCTTTGGGTAGATATCATCACTTAGATAGGTGGTATCGACCCTCGGATAGGTAGTTACCTTTTTTTCGTAGAGAGATTGGATTGTACGAAGTGTATCATCGGCAGACATTCCATATTTCTTATTGCATTCCACCTGAAGAGACGTTAAATCAAATAATCGCGGAGCTTGTTCGGTTCCTTTTTTTGAGGAAACATCTGTTACTTCAAACTCGTGACCACTCATACTTTCCAAAAAAGTTTTTCCTTCCTCCTCCGACTTAAATTTTCCTTTTGTTGAAGAAAATGTTGTATCACGATAAATCGTTTTCAACTCCCAATATTGTTCAGGAATAAACTCAGTAATCTCTTTATGTCTGTTTACGATTAATGCCAAGGTTGGGGTTTGAACACGACCGATAGAGAGAACTTGTTTGTTTTGCCCATACTTCAGCGTGTAGAGTCGGGTTGCATTCATTCCAAGTAGCCAATCCCCGATAGCTCGCATCATTCCTGCCTCGTAGAGTTTGTTAAAATCAGCTTCCGGACGTAGATTTTGAAACCCTTCCTTAATGGCATCTTCTGTCAAAGAGGATATCCATAGTCGCTCGACAGGACATTTGCATTGCGCTTTTTTTAAAACCCAACGTTGAATCAATTCTCCTTCCTGACCGGCATCCCCGCAATTGATGACCTTGTCTGCAACCTGAACTAAATTTTCGATTACTTTAAATTGTTTAATCGACCCCTCGTTCTCAATCAGTTTTATTCCAAATGGCTTGGGTATTAATGGTAAATCATAGATTGACCAACGTTTCCAATTGGGATTATAATCGTGAGGTTCCTTCAAAGTACATAAATGACCATATACCCAAGTAACTTGGTAACCATTTCCCTCTAAGTATCCATCCCTTTTAGAACGAGCTCCTAAAATATTGGCAATCTCTCTTGCTACACTGGGTTTCTCGGCTATGCAGACTATCATCTTTTTTTATTTTACGGAATATTCGTTAATCATATCATCTATTTCTTGCAACCAAATTGCCGCTGTCGCATCACTTGGCATACTCCAATCTCCTCGAGGAGATAATCCTACGCTGCCAACTTTAGGTCCGTCCGGCATGCAAGAACGCTTAAACTGCTGAGTGAAAAATCTTCTAAAGAAGTTTCGCATCCATTTTAGAAGTGTTTCATCGTTGTAGTCTAATGCTTGTTGTGCCATGAAAAATATCTTCCGGGGCGAAAAACCATAACGAATGGTATAGTATAGAAAAAAGTCGTGTAGTTCGTAAGGTCCCACAACATCTTCTGTTTTTTGTTTTATTTCACCTGCATCTCCACACGGAAGAAGTTCCGGACTCACCGGTGTGGCAATAACGTCCATTAATGTCTTTTGGACAGTATCATCCATTTGATTTTTAGCAACATATTCAACCATGGTGCGCACCAATGTTTTCGGAATATTTGCGTTGACTGAGTACATGCTTATATGATCTCCGTTGTAGGTTGCCCAGCCTAAAGCTATTTCGGATAAATCGCCGGTGCCAATCACTAAACCATTAATTTTATTTGAATAATCCATCAGTATTTGAGTACGTTCCCTTGCTTGTGCATTTTCAAATGTCGTGTCTGTGACTTCCGGATTATGGTTAATGTCTTTAAAATGCTGTAAACAAGCCTCTTTAATCGGAATTTCTAAAGTTGAAATTCCAAGGGATTTCATCATCTGGAGTGCATTCTGATAGGTTCTTCCTGTCGTTCCAAATCCGGGCATTGTTATCCCATAAATTTCTTTCCTTGAAATTTGCAGTTTGTCGTATGTTTTTACCGCAACTAAGAGAGCCAAAGTGGAGTCTAATCCGCCTGAAATTCCTATTACACTTCTTTTTATGCCTGTGTGATGTAGGCGGGTTGCCAGTCCATTTACTTGTATGGAAAATAACTCTTCACAACGTTCATTTATATTTGACGCAGTGTGGAAAGGATGAGCTGTAATAGGTCTGACCAAACGTTTGATGGATAGGTTCGAATCTTTTGTTGCTGTGTAAACGATTGATTCTTGATTGATGTGAGACTTGAATTCAGAGTGTAATAAACGCTCTTGATGAATTTTCTCTACATCAATTTCTGAAATCACCAATTGATCTTCGATAGAAAATCTTTCACCTTCGGCAATAATCTCGTTCATTTCATAAATTATACCGGAGCCTCCGAAGACTAAATCGGTTGTTGATTCTCCAAATCCTACGGATGAAGAGACTACGCCAATGCAATTTTCAGCTGCATGAACTGCTATGCGATTTTTATTAAAATTGTAATTTCCGGCCAAGTCATTGATCGCAGACGGATTGAAAAGGATGTCTGCACCTTCTAAGGCCAATTCTGACATTATAGAGTCTTGTTGCCCAATTTTATTTCCAATTTCAACAGCAAAATGGAATCCGCTATTCCCGAATAATTGCTTGTGGGAAAAAGAGAACTCTTCATTCTGCAACCATACACTTTCATTGTTTATCTCTTTCCCGGAAGAAAACCATATACTCTCTTTCCGTATCCTATTCTCTTGTAAATTGCTTTTGGGAACAATTCCTATGATTTTCCCCTCTTGACAAACAACAGCTACATTGTAGAGTTTATTGTTAATTCGCAGAGGTGTACCAATGATAGAAACAATTTTTGAATTTTTTGTCTCTTTCATAATGCGAAACAACTCTTTCTCAACGCTATCTAAAAGAAGAGATTGAAAAAATAGATCATTGCAAGTATATCCGGTTAATACTAATTCCGGAAAGCAGACAACTTCCACTTCCTCTTTTGTCGCCTTCAATATTAATTCTATAATCTTGTCTGCATTATGATGACAATCAGCAATCTTAATTGTGGGTATAGCACTAGCAACCCTTATATATCCGTAATTTTTCATTTTCATTATTTTTTATCCTCCAAAGTTAGAAAAAAATAGAGAATTCTGTAAAAGAAGAATAAAAATAGATTTAAAAATCTCTCTCAAATATGCTCGAAATAAAATTTAAAACAACTTCTTATAGTTGTTCGTAAATATTTTTGCAAAGATTTGATTACCTTTGTCAAATAATTTTAAGCTTATGATGATTCAGATTGACGATACAATTATTTCGACAGAACTTTTTGATATGAAGTTCTGCTGTGATTTAGCAAAGTGCAAAGGAGAGTGTTGCATAGAGGGCGATTCCGGTGCACCATTAAATGAGGATGAGTTACCTAAGTTAGAGAAGTTGTTGCCTATTGTATGGGATGATTTGTCTGATAAATCAAAAAAAATAATAAAAGAGCAAGGTGTGTCATATATCGACGAAGAGGGGGATTTGGTGACATCAATTGTGAATGGAGGAGAATGTGTCTTTACTTATTTTGACGAAAAAGGTGTTTGCAAGTGTGCTTTAGAGAAGGCTTATAGAGCTGGTTTGTCAGATTTTTACAAACCCATTTCATGCCACCTCTATCCGATACGTTTGCAACCTCTTCGTAATGGGACTATTGCTTTGAATGTTCATAAGTGGCGCGTTTGTAAATCAGCCTTTACTTTGGGTGAGGAGAGAGGCATTCCGTTGTATCAATTTTTGAAAGAACCTCTCATTCGAAGATTTGGAGAGGAGTGGTATGAAAAAGTTTGTATAGCTGCCGATGAATTGAAGAACTTAAAAAGAGATTGAGTGAGTATGGAGTCGACAGTATCTACATACCGGTTGTCGAATGGGATTCGTGTTGTCAATCTGTGGGATAGTTCTCCTGTTGCTTATTGTGGGTTCGTGATTAATGCCGGAACACGTGATGAGTTGAGCGGAGAGTCGGGTATGGCTCATTTTGTGGAACACATGCTCTTCAAAGGAACAGAGAAGCGTAAATCTTGGCATATTCTTAATCGCTTGGATTCAGTTGGCGGTGAGTTGAATGCCTATACAACCAAAGAAGAGACTTTTGTTTATGCAACTGTTTTATCCTCTGATTTTGAAAGAGCGATGGAATTATGTTCTGATATTGTTTTTCATTCAATATTTCCCTCTCATGAGATTGCAAAAGAGGTGGAAGTGATTATTGATGAGATTAATTCGTATAAAGATTCTCCTTCAGAATTGATTTATGATGAGTTTGAAAATCTAATTTTCAATGGTTCGTCCATTGGTCGCAATATTTTGGGAGATGCAAAACATTTGAGGAAATATCGTTCGGAAGATGCCATAAATTTTGTTTCTCGTAACTATTGCACGGATCAAATTCTTTTCTTTTCCTTAGGAAATGTTGATTTCAAAAAAATAGTCAAGTGGTCTGAGCTTTATTTTGGAACCATTCCTGTAAAACGCAAAACAGAGGGTAGAGAAGTACCTCAAGAGTGTCAGCCAATCTATCGTACAATCAAGAAAAGAGTTAGTCAATCTCACACTATGATGGGGGCATACGCGTATGGATTGCATAGTGATAAGAGGTTGCCTCTCTATTTATTGAATAACGTTTTAGGAGGACCTGGAATGAATAGTAAATTTAACTTGGCATTGAGAGAACGAGCAGGCTTGGTTTATAGCGTAGAATCCAGTCTGACTTCCTATTCTGATTGTGGATTATTATCTATTTACTATGGGTCTGATGAAAAAAATAGAGATTATTGTCAAGAGTTGATTTTTAAGGAATTAAAAAAATTAAGAGAAAAAGCATTTACAACTCTTCAATTGAGTAGGTACGTAAAACAATTGATGGGACAATTGGCTATAGGTCAGGAGAATAAAGAAAGTTTAGTCCTTTCGTTGGCAAAAAGTTTCCTCTACTTCGATAGGTTTGAGTCTTTAGAAGATGTTGAACAGCGATTGAAGGCAATTACGCCAAAAGTACTTCTTGAAATTGCCAATGAGGTTCTTGACGAGTCTCGCTTCTTTGTTTTGAATTATTCTCGACAGGAAAGGTAAATATTTTACCGAAAATGGATTAAACATCTTGAGCTGAATTTTATTGATTATCCAGCGAAATTAATTTTAAAACCGACCTTAAGAAAAAATGATAATTGAATGTTCGTTGAAAAAATAATTATTTTCGTTGAAAAAATCTTATAAATCCTTTTTTATTGATTTTAAATGATTAAATTTGGCACGATTTTTGTGGCTTAATTTTTGGATAGAAGATTGATTATTTGTAGTTTAAATACGAATATAAGAATTTTAGGTTGCTTAAAATTTGAATTGAAAAACACATTGCAAAAGATTTTGAAATAGCCGCAAGGCTGTAGTCTGTTTATTTTATGGCTTTTTAGAGTTTGATTTTTTTATGTATGGGGTGGTTCAAAGTTTTTTTGCTAGAAAATTATTATTATGCGAAAAATTTATTTTTTTATTGGCTCTGTATTGCTTGGTCTTTTTTTTGTCTTTGAAGTTTTTTCACAGAATACAGGTTTGAAGATTAATGGAACATTAGACGGATGGAAACTTTATACGGGTCTTTATACACCGGTAAGAATGCAGACAGAAGATGGAGTCTCATACGATTATCAGTACAAGTGGACGGAAGTAACTGAGGCTCAAGCGAGAGCAGATGAACGTATATTATTGTCTGGAGATATGGGTTCTGTCGATCCAATTATTGCATGTAGTGGTTTCCTTGTTAATCCTGATGATGAGATTGTAATACAGATTGGGAAAAATTCCGGTTATGCAGATGGACGAAATAATGCTTCTGCCAATGCAGAAAGAATGACATATAGTTTTGTGGTTAATGAAGAAAGTACGTTGTTTACTTATAAGTATGCATGTGTTTTACATGTGCCAACATCAGGTAATCACACCTCATATCAAATGCCCTCTTTTTCAGTTTCAGTAGAATTACTATCCCCGAATGGAGATAAAGTAACCCTTCCATGCGAGTCTTTTAATGGAGGAGCAAGTTTTAACTCTTCCACACTGTTAAGAAACCCATCGAGTTGTTATGAAGCGAAAGTGGAAAGAACACAAGCGCCAGAGGAGTATGTTTATCAACCGTGGAAAACAGTTAGTTATGATTTAACACCCTATATAGGTTATACGGTTAATATTGCCTTGCAGGTAAATGATTGTTTGGTGGATGTAGGAAATAGACAACAAGCAGGAAGTCATAAAGCATACGGATATTTTTGGGGAAAAACAGAGCAGTTTCGTCTTATACCCCGAAATTGTGGAAATGATGATGCGTACATAACTGCTCCAATGGGTTTTGAACGTTATGAATGGTATCGTTGTAATGATAATTTACCTTTAGAGACAAATGCTAATTCACCCCATGAGGTGAGAATACCTTATTCTGAGATTGTGGATGGTGCAAGATATTGTTGCAGAATGATTGGTTCTGATGCTGCTTGTACAAATTTATTGGCAGATACAGTGTTGAATACTATCGAAATGAATCCAAGTTTTGAGAGTAAAAGTGCTTGTGATTTGGCAGTTAAATTTGAAAGTACCTCTACAATAGAGCGAGATACAATAAAGGCATATTGGTGGGATTTTGGTGATGGTCTGACCTCTGCTGCGGAGTCGCCAACTCATATATATAGCGCACCAGGAAGTTATTTGGTAACTCTAAAAATTACCTCCGGAAATGGTTGTACGGAAACCGTATCTCGTACAGTTCAAGTGAATGATTTGCCTTTGATTACAGTGGATGGAGACCAACAAGTCTGTTATGGAGATCCAATATCTCTATCTGTACTTTCGTCTGGAATTGGAAATGAATTTTACTGGTTGAATCAAGATGGTGATACTATTTCCAAAGATATATCCCTAAGTACTCGTGGAGAACAAAGTCAATATTACAAGGTGGTAATAGTCGATAAATTTAGTTGTGAATACTCTAAAGATGTTTATGTGACGGTTTCTGCTTCTCCTACCATATTTATTAAAGGAGATACGGTAGCATGTTTCAATACTCCGGCTAAATTATGGGTCTGGGGAGATGCTGATTCTTATGTATGGAATACGGGGCATGTTGGAGATACTTTACATATCATTCCACAACAGACATTAGAATATGAAGTTACCGGAACCTATACGCAGACAGGATGTAAAACAGCAAAGAAGGTTAAAGTAGTAGTTAATCCATTGCCGGAGATAAAAGTTATAGGTCCGCCTGCTATATGTTCAGGAGAAACAGCCACACTTTTAGCAGAAGGAGGAGAAGAGTATCTGTGGCAAAATGTATTTATGGGAGATTCATTTATGATAGCTCCCGTTAGTTCTGCCGTTTATGAAGTTTTAGGTACTGATTCAAATGGGTGTAGCAATCAAGCTCAATATAAATTATTAGTGAATAATAAGCCGGAATTGATTTTGCATGGTAATCAAAAAATATGCGAAGGAGAGCAATTATCTCTTTGGGTAGAGGGCGCACAAACATATAAGTGGGATGATGGTACACTAAAATCAGCTGTAACAAGAGTTCCGGATTTGCTTACCACATCGTATTGGGTAGAAGGAACCTCTAATGGTTGTGTGACTAAATTAGAAATTCCTATTGATGTGAATCCGAATCCAACCGTTTCTATACAAGGGAAACAAGATATTTGTGAAGGGGATTCAGTATCTCTTTTTGCGATAGGTGCAGCTACATACGAATGGGGAACCGGCGAGACTCAAAGTCAGATTAATAAAGTTTTGGAAAGAGGACAAACCTTTTATGTGACGGGTACTTCAGAAGCAGGTTGTAAAGGTAATGATAGTTACGTGGTAAATGTTCATCCAAAACCGAAGTTTAAGATTGATGCTCCATCTGCAGTATGTGAAGATTCAGAAGTAACGTTGAAGGCAGAGGGGGTAGAATTTGAATGCGTCTTTCAGTGGGATAATGGATTTGTAGGATCTCAAATTACTACATTTATTTCTGATACAACACAATTTGAAGTGATTGCTAAAGAGAGTTCTTTTGGATGTTCTTCTGTACAATCGCATACAATCGCAACAATTCCATATCCACAATTAACATATCAGGGTAAAACAAAAGTATGCAGGGGTACAGCTGTTAGTTTATCTGTATCGGGAGCATATTCCTATAAGTGGAGCAATGATAATACATCCAATAATTTTGTAGAACCGCTTGAAAAAAGTACATCAATCTGGGTGGAAGGAACAACAAATGGGTGTACTTCTCGTCTGGATATTCCTATCAATATAATTGATGCTCCATACGTTTGGATTGACGGGAAGACTAATATTTGTGTAGGAGATTCATTAATTTTATTAGCGCATGGTGCAGACGAATATACATGGAATGCATCAATACATGGTGAAACATTCAAATCCTTCCCGATGAATTCATCTACTATTACCTTAACAGGATTTAATAGTGATGGATGTTCAACAAGTTTAACAATTCCATATACAGTAAAACCGCGTCCTGTTGTTGGAATTGATGGACCAACAACAGTATGTAAAAATACAACTGCTACATTCTCTGTTTCCGGAGATAATTTGATACAGTATGTATGGAGTAGTGGAGAAATGTCGCAGAGTGTTTCGAAAGTTGTTCAGGATACCCTGTTGTTAGAAGTGAAAGCATGGGATGTTTATGGATGTATTAATACAAAAGAGCATCGAGTAAATACTGTGGACCCACCTGTAGTGTCTTTTACCGGAGAGACAACAGTGTGCTTGGGTGATGAATTGGATTTAGTGGCGAGTGGGGCTTCAAATTATACTTGGGAGAAAGATGGAGAAATTCTATCTCAAAGTGGAAGATTGAAGTATGAACCACAAGGAAATATTCGCATAACCTTGGTAGGTGGATATGGAGATTGTAAGGATTACAAGGATATTTATGTTTATACCCTTCCTAAACCCAATATCAATATAGTTGGAGATTTATATGTTTGTAAAGATGACTCTTTTACATTGGTTGCAATGGGAGCAGATTTTTATGAATGGAGTACCGGAGATACAAGTTCAACCATCCATTATTCTCTTGCTTCAGACGCTAATTATACAGTAATTGGAAAATTATTGAATGGTTGTAGTGCAAAAAAAGACACTTTTGTTAAGGTTTATCCAGATTTTAATGTATCTTTGGAGGAAGTTGGGAAAGATGGTTGTCCCGGATTGTTAACAACTGTTGCTTTGAAAGCGAGTGGAGCTCATACATATACGTGGTATTCAGAACCTAAAATCTCAGGTTTTGATGGCTCAAGTGGTGGAATTGTAGAGCCGTTGATTTCAGAGCGCACAGAGTTCTTTGTGATAGGAAAGAACGAGTATGGTTGTTTGGAATCGGATTCGATTATCATAGACCCAAAAGATTATGATTCGCTTAATTTCTCGGTAAAACCGGCTATTATTGAAGAAGAGGACAGACGTGTTCATTTTACAGGATATACGCCAAAGGGGTGTACTTGGCATTGGTATCCTGGTGATGGAGAACGGGAGATTGTGGGAAATGAAGTGTCATACGAATATTCAGAATATGATGCAACTACTACTGATTCATTTTTGGTAGAAGTGAAGGCGGTTGATGATTTAGGGTGTGAGTATACAGGTTCTTCTTATGTATATGTATGGAAGGATTTCTGGGCTCCTAATGCTTTCTCTCCAAATGGAGATGGTTTGAATGATGTATTCAAATTTTGTGGTGGAGAATTTATGGAGAACTTTACTTATATTATCTATAATCGTTTAGGCCAAGTGCTTTTTGAAGGTAAAAGTATTGATGATGTTTGGAATGGAAAATATCCGGATGGTCAATATTGCCCTCAAGGGGTTTATGGTTGGGTAGTGAATTATTCGAGCACTTTTAAGGGAATCTATAAAGAGGCTGAAAAGAAAGGATATGTAACTATTATAAAATAGATTAGTTATGAGAAAGACGTTTTTAGTAATATTGATAGGATTGGGCAGTTTGTTGTCCTCTGTTTGGGCGCAGGATTATTCTTTTTCGAATCACAATATGGTGCCATTTAGTTTAAACCCTGCATTGGCGGGGGCTGCAAATGCAGTTCGTTTTGGTTTGAACTATAGGCAACAGTGGCCTGCTTTGGGAAATAAATATCATACTGTAAGGGCTTCGTATGATCAGAATTTTTATAAGCAAATGTGTTCTGTGGGTGTAGCTTATTCGTATGATAATATGGCAGCAGGAACTTATCAAGTTAACGAGTTTGATGTTGTATATTGTCATACTTTTCGTTTGAAAGAGCATTTCTTTATTCGTTTGGGTGTTCAAGGTACTGTATTTGCTAATTTTAGAGGTGGTGACTTGACGTTTGAAGATCAATATGACCCGTTCTATCGTGATGCAGTTCATAATACCATGGAGAATTTAGGAAGTGATTCTCGTGTCTATCCTGATTTCTCGGTTGGAGGGGCTTTTGTGATTGATAATAAGTTGACTTTGGGTGTTTCTGTATATCATATAGGAGAACCGAAAAATGGATTTATGGATAAACCAAATAATGTGTTGGAAAGAAAATTTGTTGGACATGTTTCTTGGTTTAAGGATTTGCAGTATAAAAACGGATTGTTTAGTCGTTCTGACCTTTCTAGTAACTACCTATTTACCAACTTGTATTATCAAAAACAAGATGAATTTCAAAATTTATTGTTGGGTGTGGGTGTGTTGATTAGTCCAATTTTGGCAGGTGTTACTTTTAAAACTGATTTTGATGATTCATACGTTCCTTCTTTTATGGCCGGACTTCAATTTGGAAGTTTCCAGGCTTGTTATGTTTATGATTTGTTTACTACAAGAAAGAAAAAGAATGGTTCGTGGTCGCATGAAATTAACTTAATCTATGTGATTCGTGTGAAGGAGAGATATCCTTGTCCTGTTGTTTACTGGTAATTTTTTTAACTTATTGAGGTAATTTATTTTGATTTATAGTGATTTGCTATGTATATAGAGTAGATTTCTATTGAATAAATAGCTTTGATAGAATTGAGGAAGAGTGTTATAATGCATGAATGTAAATGTATTGTAACACTCTTTTTTTATTTTGTAGTTTTTTTATTGAATAGATTCTTAAGGCGTTTCTATTGTTTCGATTTTTATTATTTACGATAGAAATAATGTAGTTCATAGAAGTAGCTTTTAATGATATAAAATTATGAATCTAACCTTATTTTATCTTAAACCAATGCATAGAATTATTGAGAATATCAAAACAGTTTCTTATCTTTGCAGTTGAAATGGATATGCAAAATTTAAATATGGATGCTTACGTTCTTTCTCATATAGATGAAGAACCAGAAGCCTTGAAAAAGTTGACGCGTGATACACATCTGTACACGCTAAAGCCCCGTATGCTTTCCGGTCATTTGCAAGGACGCATGTTGAAGATGTTTTGCGCAATGGTTGGGGCTGAAAAAATTGTTGAGATTGGGACTTTTACCGGATATTCGGCTTTATGTATGGCAGAAGCGTTGCCATCGCATGGAGAGATTCATACTTTTGAGATAAACGATGAGATGGAAGAGTTTTTGATAAATCTGTTTGATAAGGTTCCCAATGGAGATAAAGTAAAACTACATATTGGTGATGCATTGAGTTTGTTGCCTGATTTAGATATGGAATTTGATGTTGCTTTTATCGATGGTAACAAGCGTCATTATGTTGACTATTTTGAAATTGTTTTTCCCAAGATCCGTAAAGGAGGATTGATTATTGCTGATAATACATTGTGGGATGGTCATGTTTTAGAAGATTCTAAAGATGCTCAAACGTTAGGAATTCAGAAGTTTAATGATTATTTAGTGAGTAATCAATTGGTGGAAAAGATAATTTTGCCTATTCGTGATGGTATGACTTTAATAAGAAAATTGTAGAAATATGAATAGTTTGAATGTGAATAAGATTTGGTTATTAATTCCTTTTATTTGTTTTGCTCTTTTATCGTGTGACAAAGATGAAGAAGAAAAAAAGGAAGACATAATAGCGCAAATGCAAAAGAATAAAGAAGAGGGAGAAGCTTTTTTAAGTTCGTTAAAAAATGCTGAAGGAATTATCTCTGATGACAGAGGATGTTTGTTTAGAATTAATTCAAAAGGAAGTGGAAAGAAACCGGATGCTAATGATTCTGTGCAGATTGCCTATGTAGGAAAAAGAATAGATGGTAAAGTATTTGAAGAGGTTGAAAAACAAGTGTGTATGGATGAATTAATGGAAGGATTGCATATAGGGATTAGATACATGAATGAAGGCTCTAATCATACAATCTATTTGCCGTATTACTTGATGTATGGATCTTCTGGGAAGATTTTTTATGGAGAAAGTGATACAGTTTCTGTTGAGGCTTATTCCGCTTTGATTTATGAAATGGAATTGAAAAAAGTTGTGAATGTAGAGTAATCGTAAAATTATAATTTAACGAAAATATGTTAACGCTTAAAGTTATTACGGAAAATCCGGAAGAGGTAATCCGAAAATTGTCAAAAAAAAGATTTGATGCCAAAGCCCCTATAGAAGAGGTTTTAAGTTTGGATAAAGTCAGACGTTCTTCTCAAACTTCATTGGATAGTACTTTGTCTGAAATTAATACCTTGTCAAAGAGTGTAGGTCAATTGATGAAAGATGGTAAAAAAGATGAGGCAGAAGCAGTTAAGTTAAAGGTTAGTTCATTAAAAGAATCAACTAAAAACTTGCAAGCAGAAATGGAATCGGCTCAACTTAAAATTAATGAAATTCTTTGTACGATTCCTAATATGCCATACGATGAAGTTCCTGAAGGAGCAACAGCTGAAGATAATGTTGTTGTAAAAACAGGGAATGATATTCCGGACTTAAAAGGAGAGGTATTACCACACTGGGAATTGGCAAAAAAATATGACCTGATCGATTTTGAATTAGGAGTGAAAATCACTGGCGCAGGATTCCCCGTATATAAGGGGAAAGGAGCTCAATTACAACGTGCGTTGATTAATTTTTTCTTGGATGAAGCACGGAAAGCAGGGTATTTGGAAGTTATGCCTCCTACGGTCGTAAATCAAGCGTCCGGATATGGTACAGGTCAATTACCAGATAAAGAGGGACAGATGTATTATTGCCAATTAGACGATTTGTATTTGATTCCTACAGCCGAGGTGCCGGTTACAAATATTTATAGAGATGTAATTCTTGAGGAAAAAGAGTTGCCTATAAAGAATTGTGCCTATACACAATGTTTTCGTCGTGAGGCAGGTTCTTATGGAAAGGATGTAAGAGGATTGAATCGCCTTCATGAATTTTCGAAAGTTGAAATTGTGAGAATTGATACGCCTGAACATTCAAAAGAATCTCATAAAGAGATGTTGGCTCATGTAGAAGGATTGTTGCAGAAATTGGAGTTGCCGTATCGTATTCTTCATCTTTGTGGAGGTGATATGAGTTTTACAGCAGCAACATGCTTTGATTTTGAAGTGTATTCAGCTGCTCAAAATAGGTGGTTAGAGGTATCTTCTGTTTCTAACTTTGATACTTATCAGGCTAATCGTTTAAAGTGTAGATTCAAAGGTGCTGATAAGAAAACGCAATTGTGCCATACTTTGAATGGAAGCGCTTTGGCTTTGCCGCGTATTGTTGCAGCATTGTTAGAGAATAATCAGTCAGCTGAAGGTATTCGTATCCCTAAAGCATTGGTATCTTATACAGGTTTTGATATTATTGATTAATTTTGTTACTATATGGATTTATTTCTTCCGGCGGAATGGCATGAGCAGTGTGGGGTGCAATTAACTTGGCCGCATGAGAGTAGTGATTGGGCTCCCATATTGGGTGAGGTTCGCAGATGTTATGTGGCTATTGCTCGTGAAATTGTAAAGAGAGAAAAGCTCTTGATTGTGTGTCATTCCATTGAAGAGGTAAAAAAAGATTTAGATGGAATTTCCTTCGATCATATTTTGTTTAGGGAAATTCCATCTAATGATACTTGGGCAAGGGACCATGGTGCTATAACGGTTATTGAAGATGGAACACCTTTTTTGTGTGATTTCCAGTTTAATGGTTGGGGAATGAAGTTTGCTTCTAATTGGGATAATCAGATCACTAAGGAGTTGTATCAATCTGCTCTTTTCCATGATAATGTCGCTTACAAAGGTTATTTGCATTTTGTATTAGAAGGGGGTAGCATTGAGTCGGATGGGAAAGGTACTATTTTGACTACTCGAGAGTGTTTGATGTCTGTGAATCGTAATGAACAGTTGTCTCAGGAAGAGATAGAGGCGTGTTTATCCATCTCTTTGGGAGCAAAACGTTTTTTATGGTTAAATAATGGTTATCTCGCCGGTGATGATACAGATTCTCATGTAGATACTTTGGCTCGTTTTTGTAATGAGAATACCATTGCTTATGTGCAATGTCATGATGAGAATGATGAACATTTTCATGCATTGCATCAAATGGAGCTGGAGTTGAAGAAATTTAGAACAATAGATGGGAATTCATATAATTTGATACCCCTCCCGTTACCTACACCATGTTATTATGATGGTGAACGCTTGCCGGCGACGTATGCAAATTTTTTGATTATGAATAACGCTGTGTTGGTTCCTATCTATTGTTGCGAAACCGATGAGGTGGCTTTGAGACAACTTGAAAAAGCTTTCCCGGATAGAGAAATAGTAGGGATTGATTGTCGTGTTTTAATAAAACAGCATGGCTCTCTTCATTGTGTAACCATGCAGTACCCGAAAGGTCTTTTTTAGAACTTGACTTCTTTTTTTATCTTGAGTTGGGTTCTATAAATTGATTTAGAGATTTTTTGAATTTATTTTAGGTGAGTTTTATAAATAGGTTGAGATGATTTAGAAGAATATTTTTCTTCGGTTGAACTCTTTTGTAAAGAAGTGATGTGAGTATCGAGACTGAGTGAATAGGAACAAGATAGGTAACATGAATTCAAAAGTATCTCTCAAAAAAAACAGAAATGTAATTTATAGAAGTTATCTTAGGTGTAGGTTGGATACGGAAGGAGCAGAGTAAGCATAACGAGTGCTTGATAAACCCTGAAGTACCGAAAAGTTTACCAATTGGATATATACATTTCTAATTTAAATGGTGAATTTTTAGACTCATCTTAGAAGTTGTTTAAATTTTATTTCGAGCATATTTGAGAGAGATTTTTAAATCTATTTTTAGTCTTCTTTTGCAGAAAATAGTGGACTATTATCAAAAAAGGAGAATAAAAATAGGTTTAAGGTGAGTTCTATAAATTCACCGTTTAAAATTTAAAAAGTGAAAATTGGAGGTTGATAAACTTTTCGGTAATTTTTGATTTCTTTCGGCAATTTGCTGCTTGTCAGTCGGTCACAGTGCTCGCACTGCTTCCTTCTTTCGCTCAGCAATTTACACGAAATAAATTCAAAAATTCCTCGAAATGAATTTATAGAACCCACCTAAAAGAATCTCAAAGAAGCCGAAAATAGAGAGTGAAACTCTAAATTTTTTTTTTAAAATTAAATTTAAACAACTTCTTAATTATTATTATAGATTATGAAAGTAGGTTTGATTCAACAAAGTAATTCAAGTGATATTCTTGCAAATAAAGCAAAGTTGATGCAGAACATTCGTATATGTGCAGAGAAAGGAGCTCAGTTGATTGTGTTGCAAGAATTGCATAATGGACTTTATTTTTGCCAAACAGAAGATACAGACCAATTTGATTTGGCTGAGACAATTCCTGGACCATCAACAACTGATTTTGGGGCGTTAGCAAAGGAGTTAGGCGTCGTTTTGGTACTTTCTCTTTTCGAGAAACGTGCTGTTGGATTATATCATAACACAGCCGTTGTAATAGAAAAAGATGGAACGATTGCCGGCAAGTATCGTAAAATGCATATTCCTGATGATCCGGCATATTATGAAAAGTTTTATTTTACTCCGGGGGATTTAGGCTTTCAGCCAATTCAAACTTCTCTTGGGAAGTTAGGCGTTTTGGTTTGTTGGGATCAATGGTATCCAGAAGCAGCTCGTTTAATGGCGTTAGCCGGGGCTGATATATTGATTTATCCTACTGCAATTGGGTGGGAGAGTACTGATACCCAAGCAGAGAAAACTCGTCAACGGGATGCATGGACAATATCTCAAAGAGGTCATGCTGTAGCCAACGGGTTGCCTGTTATTTCTGTTAATCGTGTAGGGTGGGAGGAAGATCCTTCTCATCAAACGAATGGTATCCAATTCTGGGGAAGTAGTTTTGTGGCGGGACCACAAGGTGAAATTCTTGAACTTCTTTCTGATGAAAAAGAAGAAATAGCAGTTGTGGAGGTTTCTTTAGAACGTTCAGAAAGTGTTCGTCGTATTTGGCCTTTTTTGCGAGATAGAAGGATAGATTTTTATGGAGATATTGTTAAACGTTATCGAGACTGATGGAGGTGTTCTTGTTTCATACTAACACCTGTTTGTGATGAGTTTATCTAAATGAGTGTGTGTCATAATGTATGAATTGGAAGAAAGGGAATTTTTTAGTACCTTTTTTCTGTTTCTCATTATGACACACTTTTTAACGAAAGTGAAGGTTTAGATACTTTTTTTCATAGTTTACTTTCGTTCTTAGTTTTTAATTTTGCGATTTTTCCTCTTGTTTGGTTTCGCAATCGCACTCACAGTTGCAATGATGAAATAATTGATTTAATTCTTCATCAGAGATTGTGATCCCTTTGTTTTTAAGGAATTCAACAATATGTTCTTTTGCAAAGTGTTTTTGTTTCCTCATCAAATGTTTGATTTTACATCTTGTTTCTGCTCCTTTATTGGGTGCAACCAACATACCGGTAATGACTCCGATTGCAGTTCCTCCAACAAGAGCTAATAGGCAATTTAAATTTTTCATGGTTATATATATTTAAAGTTAGTATGTACCTAAAACGTCGCAATTAACAGCTTTGTTTTACTAAAAATTGGTAATTGGTGTTATGATTCTAATAATTGATTTGCAGAATAGACGGATTCATATCGAATCGTCCATATAGAAAGACTCCTGAACCGGAATATCGTATTGCATTATCTGCTATCTCTTGTACAATCATATCTTTGTTTGAAAGATTTATATCACATGCTTGTAGAAAGAAATTTCCTATAATATTCAACTTTTTGTTTACAAGCAAATACCCAATTTTGCCACTTTCACCAAATCGCAGCCTTGATAAATATTCTGCAATATGTCAAGAAGATTGCAGAATATAATCTTCATCCGGCTTATAATCTTTGCTAAAAACAGTTTTGGAAAATTCCAGTATGCTATATGATTGCAATTTTTCTGATGCAGTTTTGTTCAGTTCTTCTTTTGATGTTGAAGTAAATATACCGTATTTACCCGTATTAGTGTTGATGATAACCCCCTCTTTTAAATTTATTCCGTGGTATGATAATCCTTCTGAAAGTCTTGAATATATTTGGATGTCTTGAGGACTTGGTGCAATATTCCCGGATGGATGGTTATGCACAAAATATACATCCTTTGCATCACATCTGATTGCTCCCTGAATGATTGCATCTGAATTTATGAGAGAAAAAGAACGTTCTCCGCTACTGAGATATTGTACAATTGCCTTTGATTCGCCATCTTCCCCCTTGGGAATAAAAACGGCAAATGTGTTTTCTACTCCAAAACTCTCTAGATGTTGAAACATTTCCGCAACTTTATCAGGTCCCGTAATTTTTTCACTTCCCATAACAAAATCTCTGCCTTTGAGTGAAAAAATTCTCTCTGACTTGATAAACTCACCCTCCCGAAGTTCTTTCCCCTCATCAAGGGATGTTCTCAGCATATCCTTATAGTGAGGAGGAAGATATTTTTCGGGATTTGCCAAATGGTGATCTGCAATTTGTTCCGCAAGATAAACCAATTCAAGAATCTCATGTTCTTGTTCGGATTTATCTTTCTTGTGTTTTAGTTTAACAATATCCGCTTCGATTTCTTTTAGTATGGGAAAATCCCATGTCTTTTCATTTCCTTGCGTTCCCACTCCAACCATTGGGTTTTCCATGGTTCCGGCATCGTGCAATAAGCCTTTCCGGTATTGTACATGTAACGCCACTTTAACATAAAGTAGTCCTCGTAAGACATTGGCAATGGCAGCTTCATTATTTCTTCCGTCGGCATTATCTCCTGAAATCCGATTTCCTCGAGAAACATTTTGTCGAGTTCCTTGTATCGACCTTGTTCCCTCAACTCTCTCTCTTTCTTGTCGTAATAGCTCTCTTCCATAAGTTAAAAATTTGTCAATTAAATTTACAGTTATATTATAATCAAACAAGGTCATCGCCTCTTTTAGCAAAACGATTTCCTTTTTTGTCTCATTATTCGAATTATCCACACCAAAATAGGTGAAATTCTTTGTGTCTTTATACTTTTTCAGAATCACCTCTGCCCTGTCACGTTGGGCGGTCAATCCATTTAAAAAGGCGAAACAAGGAAGAAATCTCCCATCATCTATTCCTCTTTTGAGCATATTTTGAAACGTGGTATATGGGGCGTTGTAAACTTGAATGTAACCAATTTCAAATCCATCATTCAAAAGAGGATTGGTAAATTTCCCAGAAAAATAATCAAAGTCCCTCATTTGCGAATCATACACAACAGCGTATGAATCAAATTTAATCATTTCTGCGATCTCTTTTTTTTTCAAAGCCCTCGACTTACCCGAAGCCGGAGCACCTGTAACAAAAACGATATTCTTTTCTCCAATGGCTTTCATTTGCTCCTTAACCAACTCAAAAACCTTATCGTTCAATTCACCGCTCAAATCATAAAATTCGACCACGTTAGTCTTATCATAACCCCAAGGAGCTAATAATTTCCGAATCTCGTCTGGGTCTATGATAATTTGTTTTTGGAGAACGCTTACTCCTTTCATCTCTTTAAAAAAATATAGGTAAAAATCCGTTAAATAAGAAACATTTAGCCGAATATTTTTATCTATATCATCCTTATTTTCAAGAGATTTAATATAATTTTGTTAATTATATCAAGTAATTTTATATATTGATTTTTAGGAAATACAACTTTAAGTTAATTGTAGGATACAAAAAAATGGCACCACATTTTATATAGTAGCACCATTTTTTTTGATATCCTGAGTAAGTGAAATTACCATGCAAATAGAGGGTAATCACTCATAATTGAATTAACTTTTTCTCTAACAGCTTTTATAGTCTTTTCACATTCAGGAGCATTAAGAACAGTATCAATCATCTCCACAATTTCCACCATTAATTCCTCTTTTGCACCACGAGTAGTAATAGCAGGAGTTCCAAAGCGTAATCCTGAAGTTTGGAAAGGAGAACGAGAATCAAATGGAACCATGTTTTTGTTAGTAGTGATATCAGCAGCAACCAAAGCTTTTTCAGCAACCTTTCCTGTTAGTTCAGGGAATTTAGGACGAAGGTCAACCAACATAGAGTGGTTATCAGTTCCGTTAGAGATAATTTTGTAACCTTTATCCATAAAAGCTTGCGCCATAACAGCTGCATTTTTCTTCACTTGAAGTTGATATTCTTTGTATTCAGGAAGAAGTGCTTCTCCGAAGGAAACAGCTTTAGCTGCAATAACATGTTCCAATGGACCTCCTTGAATGCCTGGGAATACAGCAGAATCTAAAAGTGCAGACATTTTTTTGATTTCGCCCTTAGGAGTTTTTTTACCCCATGGATTTTCAAAATCTTTTCCCATCATGATAGCACCACCTCTTGGACCTCTTAACGTTTTATGAGTAGTAGTAGTAACGATGTGAGCATACTTTACAGGATTTTCAAGCAACCCAGCTGCTATTAGTCCTGCTGGGTGTGCCATATCTACCATGAAAATTGCCCCAATTTCATCAGCAACTTTTCTGATACGAGCATAATCCCATTCGCGAGAATAGGCAGAAGCACCTGCTATAATTAATTTAGGTTTTTCTGTGCGAGCCACTTGTTCCAACTGATCATAGTCAACTCGTCCAGTCTCTTCTTTTACATTGTATTCCAATGCTTGAAACATCAAACCAGAGAAGTTTACAGGAGAACCATGAGAAAGGTGTCCACCATGAGAAAGATTTAATCCTAAGAATTTGTCTCCGGCATTCATACATGCCAAAAATACAGCAGCATTTGCTTGAGCTCCTGAGTGAGGTTGAACGTTAGCCCATTCAGCTCCAAAAATTTGTTTCAATCTGTCTATTGCTAATTGTTCACTTAAGTCAACAACTTCACAACCTCCATAGTAGCGGTGTCCAGGATAACCTTCTGCGTACTTGTTTGTTAAACATGAACCCATCGCTTGCATAACTTGTTCACTAACAAAGTTTTCTGATGCGATAAGCTCTACACCTTTTAATTGTCTTTGACGTTCTTTTTCGATAATTTCAAAAATAGCAGTGTCTCTTACCATAATCTATCTGTTTGAATAGTTGAATTTTCTTTTTTTTGCAAAGTTAATATTATCTCTGAAATAATCCATTAACCAGTTTAAATTTATTGCAACTATTTTTATAAATTCATATATTTGCATTTGCTTTTCAAGAAGCCTGAATTAAGTTGGTTTTCTTGTTTAATGATGATAAAAATTATTTTTTTTTCTTATGGATATTCTCCTTTTAATATTGAATGATATAGTGTCTTCTGTAGTGATGTTTTTTTTATATTTTTTTATTTATGGGGGACTTTTTTATTTGGGATATAAAGCAGAAAAAGAACTTATTATAAATAAAGCAAAAGTTTCAGTCGGTCTGTTTACTATCATTCTTAAGTATAATTGTGATTATAATCCTAAGGTAAAAGCTCTTATACATAATTACGTTAAAAGTGTTTGTGGTGATAAATATAAATATGTTAGTAATGTTGTTGATGAAGAAGTAATGCTTTTATTGAAAAAGCGTAATTTAAATATTCATAAGAGAAGTTTTGATGCTCGTGAATTTCTTGAATACAAAGATCGGGTAGCTTTGGTTAAACTCCTTTTTGACATTGCAATTCAGAATGAGGGAATTTATCCTGCCGAATTGGAGGTGCTAAAGATTATAATGGAAAGAACGGTAAAGCAGTCTGACTATGATCGATTTTTGGACGAATATAAAAAATATTTCATTGAGTATAAAAATAGTTCTACCTTCTCTTCCTCTCCATCTCAACGCCTTATAGATGCGTACGCTGTTTTAGGTCTTAAGCCGAATACTGCATACGAAGAGGTTAAGCGAACCTACAGATATTTGATGTTTCAGAATCATCCGGATCGTTTTGAAAAAGGGGATAAAGGTCGATTAGAAGAAGCAGTAGCCAAGTCTAAAGAGATAAATATTGCGTATGAGATTATAAATGATTCTTTAAACCTTTGATTTTGTTTGATTTTTTTTATTATCTTTCACCTCAAACTTACCCAACTTTTGGTTATTGGTATTGTTTAATAGAAAAATTATTGTTGTTATGGAAAATCAATATCTGAATTTTTGGGGCTATCTTTCCCAATGGAAATGGTTGCTCGTTTGGGGAATTATCTCACTTTTAGTGGGAATATATTTTGCGTTTCAACCTTCTCAAGCCTATTTATTTATTGCCTCGTTATTTGGCATTTCTCTTCTTGTGGGAGGGATTTTTCAAATGATGACTGCTACTAATGATAGAGATGTTAAAGGGTGGAGATTATTGTTTATAGCAGGATTGTTGGATATTATTTTAGGAGCCTATTTAGTTCTTAATGTTAATATATCAGAGTTGTTTTTGACTGTTTTATTTGCAATTATATTGTTTTATCGAGGTATTATTTATATTAGAGCCTCAATGAAAATGAAAAACAATCATCGGCAATGGGGACTTTACCTTTTTAATGGAATATTGTTGTTAATAATTTCAATTTTTCTTTTGGCGTTTCCGCTGTTTTCTATGTTGGGCATTGTGATGGTTTCCTCTATTTTGATGATATATTGGGGATTTACGTGGATATGGATGGCTTTTGAAATTAAACCTAAAAAAACGATTGATGAATAAGTTATTATTATAGGGGGGCACACTGTTATTTACTACTTCCAGCTATGAATTTTAAATCTTCTGTTGAAATTTAAGTAGATTCCGGCAGAGTAATCTATCCCTTTTTCTTCTATATCATAGTAGGCTTGAAATTCAACACCCAGTTTCAAGCCTTTATATTGATGTCCGTAATAAATTTTAGCAGTCCCCATTTTTCTTGTTTCATTACGGTATAATGGGTCAAAGAGAGAGCATGATTGGAATAAATAACTTCCTCTTCCGGATATGTATTTATTCCCTAACCAGAAGCCTAAATTAACGAGCCATTGATTTCGTTCATATTTTATCGGATTATTTTGAATGGTAAACATTGGGTAAACGCCCCATCCTTGAGGATAGGAAGTGTGTATATGTTCTTTGTTTGATTGATTTTTAAACAGAAAAAAAGGAACTTCCCCGGTAAAATGTATTTTCTCATTTCCAATGAATTTCCCCTTCAATCCAACCGCTATGTTTATCAATGTTTCTATACATGTATCTTTGAGCGAAGTATATTGTCCCCCTCTGTGATTAGCCATGAGGTCGAGAGGAATAGAAAGTTCTATATTATTTAAGGGTAATTTTAGATTGTTTTTCCAACCGAAAGTGAATTTCTCTTGAAAATCATCATTGGGTACAATGAACTGTTCCCAATTACACCAAATATCTGCCTCCCAGTAATGAGTATTTGTAAGAATTTGCAATCCCATTTCTTGATTAGAATAGAAATACCTATCAAAATCGTACATAGGTTCATATATTCCGTGAGATAAATTGCCGTATAAAGTTCCCCCAACAATATGAAGCCATTTTACCGGTTTGTATTCTAATCTGACGATGGGTAAAACTCTTCGGATTCCCTTTTTGTCCCCGGCTATTCCAACAAGATGTACACCTACTTCAATGCGAGCCTTATCATTGAATTTATAGGCAAAAGAAGGGTTGAGATGAAAACCTAATGTGGTGTATCCTTTGGTCATTGGAAGGAAATATTCAGCATCTCTGACAAATACATCAGTAGAAGGATAAAAGTACAACCCCTTTTCTTCCTCCATTAGTAGTTGAGACTCTTTTTGCAGAAAGAAAGGAGAACGATTGTCTCTTTTATTGATTAGTTCATGTTGGCATAGATTTGTTAATGAGTCAATATCACTATCATTTGAGTAAATTGCCCAACATGAGCATAAATAGAGTAGGGAGAATAGTATCCTTTTCATTGTATTGTCAGTTTAGAAACAATGTACCATAATTTACAATTAACCTTTCCAAAAAAGAAAAGCAATTGACAATTATGATACACCACTTTTATTCGTAACCTTCTTAGTATGCTCTTGCAAATAGTACACGACAAGCAGAAGGTTTTCCTGTAACCATACACTTGCCCGCTTCTTTGTCGTCATCTAAGTACGTATCAAAAGGAATGCAGCGGATTGTAGCTTTTGTGTCCTCTTTAATTTTAGCCTCTGTTTCTGCAGTTCCATCCCAGTGGGCCAAAATAAATCCACCTTTCTCAATCTCTTTTTTAAATTCTTCGTAATTATCTACTTTTTTAATTTGAGTTTTACGATAGTCAAGAGCCTTTTGGTAAATATTCTTTTGAATTTGAGTCAACAAATCTTTTACATAATTTTCGATACCCTCCATTGATACATTTTCTTTTTCCAATGTGTCGCGGCGAGCAACTTCTATTGTTCCATTCTCAAAATCCCTTGGTCCGATAGTTAAACGTACAGGAACACCCTTTAATTCATATTCAGCAAATTTCCAGCCAGGAGTTTTAGTTTCTGCATAATCGTATTTAACAGAAATTCCCATAGCCTTTAAATTAGCAATGATTTTATCAATTTTCTCATTCATTTCAGGAGTCAATTTTTTTTGAGCAATAGGAATTATGACAACCTGTATTGGAGCTAAGTTTGGAGGCAACACTAAACCATTATCATCAGAGTGAGACATAATAAGAGCTCCCATTAGTCGGGTAGATACTCCCCAAGATGTAGCCCAAACGTAATCTAATTTCCCTTCTCTTGTTTGGAATTGCACATCAAAAGCTTTCGCAAAGTTCTGCCCCAAGAAATGAGATGTACCAGACTGTAATGCTTTTCCATCTTGCATTAATGCTTCAATTGTATAAGTATTAACAGCTCCTGCAAAGCGTTCTGTTGCAGATTTTACCCCTTTTACAACAGGCATAGCCATGAAGTTTTCTGCAAAGTCTGCATAAACATTCAACATTTTTTGTGCCTCTTCTTCAGCCTCTTCGTAGGTTTCATGAGCAGTATGCCCTTCTTGCCATAAGAATTCTGCAGTGCGCAAGAATAGACGAGTACGCATTTCCCATCTTACAACATTAGCCCATTGATTGCAAAGAATAGGGAGGTCTCTGTATGATTGAATCCAGTTTTTGTATGTATTCCAGATGATAGTTTCTGAAGTAGGACGAACAATCAATTCCTCTTCCAAGCGAGCTTCAGGATCAACCACCACGCCGCTACCGTCCGGATTGTTTTTCAAACGATAGTGAGTTACAACAGCACACTCTTTAGCAAACCCTTCTACATGATCAGCCTCTTTGCTAAGGAATGATTTGGGAATAAACAGAGGGAAATAAGCATTGCAATGCCCGGTTTCTTTAAACATTCTATCCAATTCATGTTGCATCTTTTCCCAAATTGCATATCCGTATGGTTTTATAACCATACAACCTCTTACTGCTGAATTTTCTGCAAGGTCTGCCTTTATAACCAAATCGTTATACCATTGTGAGTAGTCTTCACTGCGCGGTGTTAATTCTTTTGCCATTTCTCTATTTATTGTTGGGAATAATTATCTGCTAATCCCCATTTGTTATTACTCTTTTTCAATTGCAAAGATAATTCTTTTTGATTTTCTATAAAAATATAGCACCTCTATTCTTTAGACAACCTTTAAAATTACCTGTTTTGAAAAGTTGTTAAACCTCTATATTTACAGAAGAATCAAAATGCTTTACGATTGTATATTTTCTCTCTCAATTCTTTTTGCTTCGTCCCAATAAGCATC
Source organism: Bacteroidales bacterium (assembly GCA_015061185.1). GTDB lineage: Bacteria > Bacteroidota > Bacteroidia > Bacteroidales > Paludibacteraceae > UBA1181. The sequence continues at coordinate 16,162 of SUWZ01000030.1, read as the reverse complement.
CATCTCTTCTAAACTTAGTTGAGATAATTCTTTATTTTCTTCTTTAGTTCTTTTTTCTATATGATTAAATCGTCGTATAAATTTTCTGTTGCAACGTTCTAATGCATTTTCAGGATTAATTTTGTAGAGGCGGGCAGCATTAATCATGCTAAATAATAAATCGCCAAACTCTTCTTCCATTTTTTCCTGATTCATTGCGTGAACCTCGTCTTTAAATTCATTCAACTCTTCCTCCACTTTATGCCAAATATCTTCTTTCTCTTTCCAGTCAAACCCTACATTTCTTGCTTTGTCTTGTATTCGATAGCATTTTATTAATGCCGGAAGAGCGTCAGGGACTCCGGCTAATACACTTTTGTTACCATCTTTTTCTTTTTGTTTGATTTGTTCCCAACTCTGTTCAACTTCTCCGGCACTTTTTGCATTCCCTTCTCCAAAAACATGAGGATGTCTGAAAATCAGCTTGTCGCAAAGAGAGTTGCATACGTCTGCAATGTCAAAATCATTTGTTTCCGAGGCAATTTTTGAGTAAAATACAATGTGGAGTAAAACATCGCCTAACTCTTTTTTTATCTCTTTCGTATCTTTTTTCATAATTGCGTCACACAATTCGTATGTCTCTTCGATGGTGTTGGCTCGGAGTGAGTCAAAAGTTTGTTTTTTATCCCATGGACATTTGGCACGGAGTTCATCCATGATGATTAGTAATCTTTTGAATGCTTCAAGTTTTTTTTCCATATTTACCCCCATGTATTTTTGTTCTTAGAAAATGTTTTTACTATTGCAACATATAGAGAAATCAGTGGTCTGATTAATTCAAAGAATAGAATTGATAAATAAAATTTACTCTCTTGCAGAATACTTGCAGTTTTGTTTATAACGACACATTGAGTCGTAAAATTTAGTATGAATACCCCTCCGGCTATCGTTGCCAATATTACATCTTTTCCTATGATAGCCCCAATGATTAATCCGATTAGGAGTATTATGAACATTAGTTTGCTTAAACAGTCGATAAAGAGTAACGCTTTCAAATATCCCTTGTATCGGCTCTGAGTCATCATTCTTCGTTCTTTATCATACAGGTAATTTTTGAAACTCAAATCTCTATTAGTATGTGTTGAAGAGTCTGGTGAGAATTCAATTCTTGCATTCTTCGATGAGGCTATTTCTTGTAAAAAAAGATCATCATCGCCATATTCCAAGTTAAGGTGCGATGAAAATGCCTTATTATTTATGAATGAGGATTTTTTGTAGGATAGATTTCTGTTAGTACCTCTCAATACTTTGCCGTTTAAAGCATATCCCATGTATTGCATAGTAGTCAAAAGATTTTCGTATCCTATCAAGCGATATAAGAATCCATTCTTTTTTTTGAAATCGCTATACCCTAATACCATATCTGTTTCAGGGGTATAGTTTTTCATAATGTTAGATAACCAATTTTTGCTGCCGGGTTCACAATCGGCAGCAACGATTATCAAGTGTTCGTAATGAGCTGCTTTAATTCCAACGTTCAAGCACATTTTTTTTCGGCTCATATACTTTGCGTCCATAGGCAAAAATGTGTGATACAAATTGGAATATTTTTTATCCAATCTATCCAATAGGTAGCAACTTTCATCGGTTGAACCATCATTTACAACAATTACCTCATATTTAGGGTACTCTTGTTCCAATAACATAGGGAGATGCAACTCTAAGTTTTCAGACTCATTCTTTGCGCATACAATTATAGATACAGGCGGTTTGCTTGTGGTATATCCAATCAAATTTTTTTTGATTTTGCGATTGTATCTTATTATACCATTGTAGTAGTGCAAATAGTAGAACAATTGAATCAACAGAGAAACTAATAATCCTACAAATAAAAATTTTATCCAATTAGGATAGAGAAGCAATATTTCAAAATATTCTTGCATTTAAAGTTTTAATTATTTCTTTCTAAGAACGTTATTTCTAAGTAGATGTTTAAAATCTATTTTTGATATTTTTTGAACTAGGATTTTATGTGTAGTTCAATAAGATGTTGTTTAAATTTTATTAAAAAAATATTTTAAAGTTTTACTCTCTTATTTTCGGCATCTTTGAGACTCTTTTAGGTGGGTTCTATAAATTTATTTCGAGTAGATTGCTGTGCGAAAGGAGGGAGTAGTGCGAACTCTGTGACCAACTGACAAAGAGCAAGTTACCGAAATAAATCATAAGTGCAGAAAAGTTTATCTACCTTCAATTTTCACTTTTTAAATTTTAAACGATGAATTTATATAACTCACCTCAAACCTACTTTTAATATTCTTTTTTGATAGTATTCTACTATTTTCTACAAAAAGATAATAAAAATAAATTTAAAACTCTCTCTCAAATAGGCTCGAAAAAAATTAAACAACTTCTAAGTTCAAAACAATTTTTAAATTTCAGTGGATAAATACCCGATTGGTAATTGTCTAAGATTATAACGTGACGCCATTATTTCTCCGTAAGCACCGGCAGAGCGTATAGCTAATAAATCTCCACGTTGAGTAGAATTTAGTTCTACATCTTTATTAAATACATCGGATGATTCGCATATTGGTCCAACTACATCATATTTTTCGATTTCACCTTCGGACGAAATATTTTCTATACGATGATAAGCCTCATATAACGCAGGACGAATAAGGTCTGTCATTCCGGCATCCACAATAGCAAATTGCTTTGTTGCTCCTCTTTTTACGTATGTCACTTTCGTAATTAAAGAACCACATTGAGCAACAATAGAACGTCCCGGTTCACAATGTAAATTTTGTCCATCCCTCAATTTTAAATGTTTTGAAAAGAGTCTGAAGTAGGATTCAAAATCGGGGATAGGGATATGGTTTGGATGTTCATAATTGATACCCAATCCACCTCCAACATTTATATTTTTAAGATGTATTCCCCAACTTTCCACTTCGTCTTGTAATTCATTAATCTTTGCGCATAGAGTCTCAAACGCATTTAGGTCTGTGATTTGAGAACCTATATGAAAGTGAAGTCCGATTAATTCAATATTGTTCAATGAACGAGTCATTTCTATTACAGATTTCAAATCATCCATGCTAAATCCAAATTTGTTTTCGTTCAATCCGGTAGTGATGTAATGATGAGTATGAGCATCAACATTAGGATTGATTCTTAGCTCTATAGAAGCAATTTTCCCCTTGGCTTTTGCCAGTTCATTTAATACTATCAATTCGGGAATTGATTCAACGTTAAAGCAAAAAATATTGTGATCAAGAGCTAAGTTGATTTCTTTATCAGTTTTTCCAACACCTGCAAATACTACTTTAGAGGCTGGGAATCCGGCTTCAATGGCGGCTTGTACCTCATTTCCGCTGACACAATCAGCACCAAACCCTCTATCTGCAATTAATTTTAAAATTTTAGGATTAGCATTCGCCTTAACCGCATAATGAACCGTGAATCCGTATTTAGAGGACTCTTGTTCAACAAGATTTAATGTTTCATTCAATAATGCAACATCGTAGTAGTAAAACGGAGTTTCAATCTTTTTGAATTTATCTATTGGGAATTTACCTTTTATCATTGTGTAGTCAATTAAAAAGTTGGTTATTAAGAGCATTTAAAGCAATATCTTTATCTCTTGTGCTGATTAAAAATGAAATATTAAAAGGACTTCCTCCGTATGAAATCATGTGGGTAGGAATCTCTTCTAAAGCATTAACGATACAACTCTGCATTCCGATGTTTTGACAAGATAAATCACCGATAATACAAACGATCGTCATTCCTTTTTGGCAAGATACAGTTCCAAAACGTTTCAAGCTATCCATAATCTCATCAATGTGTCTATCGTTGTCAATTGTTATGGATATACCCACCTCGGAAGTCGTTACCATGTCAATTGCAGTTTTATGGTTTTCAAAAATTTCGAATACTTTGCGCAAGAAACCATGAGCCATCAACATTCTTCCGGATTTGATTCGAATGGAGGTTATACCATCTTTTGAAGCAACGGCTTTTATGCAGTTTTGTGTAAAGTCATTAGAAATTAAAGTTCCTTCGCAGTTCGGATTGCCGATGCTCATCAAACGTACCGGAATATTAGCCAATTTGGCCGGCATTATACATGTCGGGTGAATGATACGAGTCAAGAAGTAGGAAATCTCAGCCGCCTCGTCAAAATTTAACTCTTTTACAGGTTCTGCATTTTTAACGATGCGAGGATTGTTGTTGTAAATTCCATCAGAGTCGCTCCAGAATATAATTTCATCAACCTGAGCTGCGGCACCAATCAATGATGCGGTATAATCATTTCCTCCAATTCCCAAGTAATCGATTTCGTTATATGCATTTTTGCAAATAGACCCCTCTGTAATGTATATATCAGCTTCTCCCAATTGTTCTAATTGTTTTTTGAGATTCTCTTTTATATAGTTTACATCAGGTTCTTCGTTTTTGTCGATACGCATAAAATCTATAGCCGCGAGTTTTTTGATGTTTACACCCTTTTCTTTGAGGCATTCATACATCAAGTGAGTAGAAAGTGTAACTCCGCAAGCAATGATTCTTTTTTCCTCGAAGATTGTAAAAATGTTTTTAGAAATTTCTCTAATTGAGTTGAACATTTCTGTTATATACAATTTTACTTCGTTGCATCGGTTAGAATCTCGATACAATTTATTTGCCCAATTAATATACTGTCTTTCCAAATTGTTGGTTAGTTCTTTCGCACCATCTGCATTCTTTTTATACAAATAATCCGATATCTCTTCCAAACTCTCTGTTGTTCCATCAATAGCAGAAAACACTACGATGTTTGACTCTCCTTTATGCTGAGAAACTAAATCTGCAATCTCTAATAATCTCTGTGGAGATGTTGCAGTAGAACTTCCGAATTTTATAACTTTCATATACTTTCTCCTTTATAAGGGTAATTACCTAACTATTAATTATATCTCTATTTTAAGAGAGTTGTACATTTGATTAACCTTTTCTTTTGCCTCCTCAATATCTTTTCCCCGAGCTAAAAGCACAGCCATTCTTCGATGGTCTTGAACATTTGGTTTGCCAAAAATTCTAATTTGAGTATCGGGGATCGATAATACTTTGTCTAAATTTTCGAACGAAACATTTTCGCTATTTCCTCTAACCACAACGGCTTTGGAAGCAGAAGGACCATGGAAAGCTATGTTAGGAATAGGAAGACCAAGGATTGCTCTGACATGAAGAGAAAATTCAGATAGGTCTTGAGAGATCATGGTTACCATTCCGGTGTCGTGAGGACGAGGCGAAACTTCGCTAAAGATGACGTCATCTCCTTTTATAAACATTTCTACACCAAAGATTCCTCTTCCACCGAGTGCATCAGTAATTTTTTTTGCGATGTCTTGTGCTTTTTCTAGTGCGGGTGTACTCATAGGTTGAGGTTGCCATGACTCTTGATAATCACCATCTTTTTGCCAATGGCCGATTGGTTCCAAGAAACTTGTTCCGTCTTTGTGTCTTACGGTTAAGAGGGTAATTTCATAGTCAAAATCGACAAACCCTTCAACAATTACTTTTCCGGCTCCGGCTCTTCCACCTTCTTGAGCCATTGCCCATGATTTTTCTATATCTTCTTTACATTTGACAACACTTTGCCCATGACCAGATGAACTCATTATCGGTTTCACAACGCAAGGAATGCCAATTTTCGCAACGGCATCAATATATTCTTCTTTGGTAGATGCAAAACGATAAGGGGAGGTTTTTAATCCTAACTCTTCTGCTGCCAACTTCCTAATACCTTCTCTATTCATAGTTAGAAATGTTGCTCGAGCTGTAGGAATGACATTGTATCCCTCTTTTTCCAATTCGACAAGGGTTGAAGTTGCTATTGCTTCAACTTCCGGAATGATATAGTCCGGAGCTTCTTTTGCAATAATCTCTCGCAATTTTTCTCCATCCAACATCGAAAGTATATATGATTTATGTGCAACCTGCATTGCCGGTGCATTTTCATATTTATCAAGCGCAATCACTTCAATACCCAAACGTTGCAGTTCGATTGCCACTTCTTTCCCTAACTCTCCGGAGCCACATAGTAGAGCTTTTTTTCCCTCATGTTTAAATATAGTACCAAATTTTGTCATTTTCTATTTCTTTAAGAATACGTTCAAAGGTAATCATAACTTTTGAAGTGTACTAATTTTGAAGTGTGTTTTATCAAAAAAACGTACCTCTATCGATGGCGACGACTTCTACAAATCACGATTTTTTGTTGTTTAATTTTTTTTGTTTATGCAGAATTCTTTAAATATTATTGTTTATCTTGCTTATATTTAGTTAGTTATTTATTATAGAATCCACTTGAGGCAACTTCTATAAATTTCGATTTTTTATTTATGGCTCATAAATCCAGTTTCGGATGCATTTGAATTTATTTTATTTATCTTGTTTATATTCTTTCATTTAGGATGCCCGCATCGCTCCTTTTACTTGCGTGTTCCTTTTCTTGCTATGGCAAAGCAGAAACATCATTGTGCTTTACGAATGGTTTAGGAATATAATCAACCTAAGTAAAATGCGCTTCAAAATCATCTCGACCTAATTTATAGAACCTTTCTTTAAATCATTCATCGGAAAGATGCACTAACAAATCTCGGTATGCATTGAATATTTTTGATTTGGATACATATCCAACATACCTTTCGTTTTCGTCAATAACCGGAAGATTCCACGCTTTTGTTTTTTCAAACTTATGCATCACTACTTCCATTGGGTCGTTGATTGAAACGTAGTCAGGAGGAGATACCATAAGGCTGGACACCTTAAATCTATTGTACAATTCCGGTCGGAACATAATGTTTCTGATTTCATCCAAACTAATAAGTCCTACCATTCTTTGTTTTGAATCCAAGACAGGGAAGATGTTTCGTTTAGACTGAGCAACCAATTTTATAACATCGCCAAGGGACATGTTAGGTCGAAGAGTTTGAAGGTCAGTCTCTATAACATTTTCTGTTTTTAACAGAGTTAAAATGCTTTTATCTTTGTTGTGGGTTAAAAGCTCTCCTTTAATAGCCAAGCGAGTAGCGTATAAGCTATGAGGTTCAAATGCTAAAATTGTGATGTAGGCAATAGTTGCAGTAACCATTAAAGCTAAGAACATGCCGTAGCCACCTGTCAATTCGGCTATCAAGAATGTTCCGGTTAGAGGGGCATGCATTACACCAGCCATCACTCCGGACATTCCGGCAAGGGCAAAATTTTTTTCAGATAAGTTGTTGATTTGGAAGTAATTTACGACGTAAGCCATTAAGTATCCGGTGATACATCCCATATACAAACTTGGAGCAAAAATACCACCCGTACCACCACTACCATTGGTTGCTGCAGAGGCAAATGTTTTAAAGAAAATAATCAAGAATAGAAAGAGAGTAATCAAGCCAAAATTATCACGAAATTTGTAAAATACACTATTTTGAGTTACAGCTTGCACATCTCCATTAAGTAGCAAAGTGATTGTATCATAGCCCTCTCCGTATAGAGGAGGAATAAAAAAGATAAGTACGCTTAGTAAAATACCACCCACCAATAATTTGACAGCAGGAGATTTTATACTGCCAAAAAATGCTTCCAATTTAGTCATTGAACGAGTAAAGTAGAGTGATACAAATCCACAAAGTATGCCCAAAAGAATATAGTAGGGGATTCTGTCCATTAATAATGGTTCTGTCATGTTGAACGAAAACATCAACTCAGAACCAGAGAAGAAATTGGTGAAAACAGAAGCTGTAGCCGCTGAAATTAAGAGTGGAACAATGGAGGCCATAGTCAGATCTAACATTAAAACCTCTAAGGTAAAGATGACACCTGTAATAGGAGCCTTAAAGATTCCTGCAATGGCACCGGCTGCACCGCATCCCACCAATAACATTAAATTTTTTTGTTCGAGGCGGAATAGTTGTCCTAAGTTCGAACCGATGGCAGAACCCGTCAATACAATTGGGGCTTCGGCTCCAACAGACCCTCCAAAACCGATGGTGAGAGAACTCGCTATAATTGATGACCACATATTATGTTTCTTTATACGAGCTTTTTTTTGAGAGATGGCAAACATGATTTTTGTCACACCATGGCTAATATCATCTTTGACAAAGTATTTGACGTAAGAGTAGGCTAAAAAGACTCCAATGATTGGTGTTGCGAGGTATAAATAATTTAAGTCTCCTTCTGCAAAATGGCTATTAACAAAGTGGTGCAATGTTTCTATTAAAAATTTTAGAATATGGGCTGCAATAGCACATGCAATTCCGATCAAAAAACTCAAAAAAAGAATAAATTGTCTCTCTTTGACATTTTTATCTCTCCATCTTAAAAATCGTATAAAATATTCTTCAATCATTTTTTTCTCCGCTAATTCGAGTGCGAAATTACAACTTTTTTATTTTTTCTTCTTTTTTTTTCTAAATAATTTCTTTCAAAGATGAATTTCTGCCATACTTTTATTAACTTTACAACTTTGAAGCGTATTTTGATATATTGGAGGAGGAGAGAATATTTGTTGATGATGAGAGGCTTCATTACAAAATGGTATAGGATGAATAGTGTTGATGATTGATAGCAGAAGAAAATAAAAAAATATATATATGGTTAGTAAATGGAATTTTATTCCTCTTACACCTGAGCAAGAAAAACAAAAACATGACCTTTCTGAAGCGTTGGGAATTAGTCCGATACTGTGTCAATTACTTGTTCAAAGAGGAATTACAACTTTTAGTGAAGCTAAGAGTTTTTTCCGTCCTCAATTAACCGAACTCTATGATCCATTTCTGATGAATGATATGGATAAGGCTGTAAATCGTCTGAATCAAGCTATCGGACGAAAGGAGAAGATTTTGGTTTATGGGGACTATGATGTAGATGGAATTACGGCAGTTGCTTTGGTATATAAGTTTCTGCGTAAATTCTTTTGTTCTAAATCTCAAGTAGATTTTTATATTCCGGACCGTTATACGGAGGGTTACGGAGTTTCGTATCAAGGAATTGATTATGCCGCGAAGAATAAATTCAATTTGGTAATTGCATTGGATTGCGGCATTAAAGCAGTTGAAAAAGTAGAGTACGCCAATAGTTTAGGTGTTGATTTTATTATCTGCGACCATCATACTCCGGATGATACGTTGCCCAATGCAGTTGCTGTGTTAGACCCTAAAAGAGTAGATTCTTCTTATCCTGATTCTAATCTTTCCGGGTGTGGTGTGGGATTTAAGTTGATGCAAGCTTTTGCTCAAAATAACAATATTGAGTTTGAATCTTTGATTCCTCTTTTAGACTTGCTTGCAGTTAGTATAGCATCAGATATTGTTCCGATTAATGGGGAAAATCGTATTTTAGCTTATTATGGTTTGAAACAGCTTAATATGTCTCCTTGCGTCGGAATGAAAAGTATTATTGATGTTTGTGGCCTCACTGATAAAGAAATTTCTGTAAGTGATATTGTCTTTAAAATCGGACCTCGATTGAATGCGTCGGGTCGCTTGCAATCGGCTAAGGAAGCTGTAAAGTTGTTAATTATTCCTGAAGAGTCAACGGCAGACAGAATTACACTTGAGAAAATGGCTGAAAAGATTGACCAATACAATCTTGATCGAAAAAAATTAGATAAAAATATTACGGAAGAGGCGACAGAAGAGTTGGAAAATGCAGATGATTTTAATACGCAAAGCTCTATTGTTGTTTATAACCCTAATTGGCATAAAGGTGTGGTTGGAATTGTTGCATCTCGTTTAACCGAAAGATATTATAAACCCACAATTGTTTTAACCCACTCTAATGGTTGTGCCACCGGTTCAGGACGATCTGTTCAGGGATTTGATATATATAAGGCGATAGAATCATGTCGTGACTTGTTAGAGAATTTTGGCGGACACATGTATGCTGTTGGATTGTCAATGAAGGAGGAAAATGTTCCTGAATTTCAGAGGCGATTTGAGAAATATGTGTCGGAAAACTTATCTGAAGAGCAACGTTTGCCTCAGATTGATATAGATGCTTGCATTGATTTTTGTGACATTACACCTAAATTTTTCCGTTTACTGAAACAATTTAGTCCGTATGGTCCGGAAAATATGAAACCTATTTTTGTTACTCGGCGTACATTTGATTATGGTACCAGTAAAGTAGTAGGGAAGGAGCAAGAGCATTTGAAATTGGAGCTAATTGATTCCAAATCAGAATGTATCATGAATGGTATAGCTTTTGGTATGTCTGAATTTAATGATTATATCAAGAGTTTGAATCCTGTGGATATTTGTTATTCAATTGAGGAAAATACCTTTAATGGTAATACAACTATTCAGTTGGTAATTAAAGATATAAAAAAGAGTACTACCTAATTTTAAGGTTGTTTCCTAAGTTGATTAGAATGTATAAACAGATAGAGTATAGATTGATTAGTCACTTTTATAAATATTCAAGAAAGATGTTTAAATTTTATTTTGAGCATATTTGAGAGAGATTTTTAAATTTATTTTTTTTATTCCTTTTATAGAAAATGGTGGACTATTATCATAATAGGAATAATGTAAATCGGTTAAAAAGAATCTCAAAGATGCCGAAAATAAGAGAGTGAAACTTTAAAGTTTATTTTTATAAAATTTAAATAGCTTCTTAATATTCTATATGTTTATGCATTCTATTGGATGATTTCTATAAATTGGTTTGAGATGATTTCGTTTTTTGTTTAGATTGTGTCTGTTAGGGCAGAGTGAATCATATGTTTTAATCGATTTATCTTAATCAAAAAAGAATGTTTTTGTTTGTTTATTAGCGGATTCTTTATTGTGGAAAAGTATCAATCAATACTAAGAAAATATTGGGGCTATTCTGATTTTCGTCCTTTGCAAGAGGATATTATAGATGCTGTTTGTCAGGGAAATGATGTGTTGGGGTTGATGCCTACCGGAGGAGGAAAAAGCATAACCTTTCAAGTGCCGGCATTATATATGTCCGGTATATGCATAGTTGTCACTCCTTTAATTGCCCTAATGAAAGACCAAGTCGAGAATTTAAGAATGCGTAATATAATGGCTGCAGCAATATATTCAGGTATCACTTCTAAAGAAATTGATATTATTTTGGATAATTGTATATATGGTGATTATAAATTTTTATATGTTTCGCCCGAACGTCTTTCGACAGAATGTTTTTTGGAAAAGGTAAAAAGGATGAATGTCTCGTTGATTGTCGTTGATGAGTCTCATTGTATATCTCAATGGGGGTATGATTTCAGACCCTCGTATTTAAGAATAGCTGAACTTAGAGATTTGATACCCGCAGCTCCTGTTTTAGCTTTAACAGCTACAGCCACTCCGGATGTAGTTTTAGATATTCAGAAACAATTAAAATTCCGCAATGGTAAATTATTCCAAAAAAGTTTTCTTAGGAAAAATATTGCCTATATAGTAAGAAAAACGGACGATAAGTTAGGAATGTTGATGAAGATTCTTGATAGTGTACCGGGAACATCTATTATCTATGTTAGGAATAGAGCACGAACCAAAGAAATTGCAGAATTTTTACAAACTAAAGGTTATACCGCAGATTATTTTCATGCAGGACTAACAAATGAGCAAAAGGATTTACGGCAGTCTGCATGGAAAAGTGGTGAATGCAGAGTTATCGTAGCAACTAATGCATTTGGAATGGGGATTGATAAACCTGACGTAAGAACCGTAATTCACATTGATATTCCTGATACTCTTGAAGCCTACTTTCAGGAAGCCGGTAGAGCAGGCAGAGATGAAATGTTAGCGTATGCAACATTATTGTATAATAAAACAGATATAACAAAATTAAAAAAACGGATTTCAGATTCTTTTCCCAGTAAAGATTTTGTGGTTTCGATCTATAATAAAATATGTTATTATTATAACATAGGAGTAGGAGAGGGGGAAGATTTTATGAAGGATTTTAGTTTGTCGCTCTTTTGTCAGCAATGCAAACTTCCTATTCTTCAGACCTTTAGTGCTTTGAAAATATTGCATCAAGCAGGATATTTAGAATTGACAGATGAGATTAGTTCGACATCAAAGGTACAATTCATTGTGACTTCATCACAATTGTTTTCTCCATCGTCAGATTTAAACGAACTTCCAGGATTGACGGAGTTGGTAGATATATTATTAAGGAGTTATACCGGTATATTCACAGATTTGATTTCTATTGATGAAGATTATTTAGCATCTCGTTTAGATTTAACCAGAGATCAATTATATTCTCAATTATTATTGTTGTCAAAATTACATTTAATCAAGTATATTCCGGGTAAGAAATCTCCCTATTTAATATTTTTACAACGCAGAGTTGATGAAAAATTTATTGTCATATCGAAGAGTGTCTATGAAGAGCGGTTAGCGCGTTTTGAGGATAAAATCAATAAAATTATAGCCTATGTTTCGGAAGAAGATCACTGTAGGAGTCGGATGTTGTTGCAATATTTTGGAGAAATGGAATCAGCCTATTGTGGAATTTGTGATTTTTGTAGAGCAAAGAGTTATTCCGGCATTTCTAACCATGTATTTTATAGTTATCGAGAGAAGATCCTCTCAAAATTGAAAGATTCGCCCTGCTCTCTTTCAGATTTGATTTTAGAATTTATTAAAGATGAAACAGTTGTTAAAAAGATAATCAGATGGATGTTAGATAATGGAGAATTGTTGATAAAAGATGATACAATGCTATCCATTAATCAGAAAGATTAATTTTCCAACCTCGCAGTTTTTAAGTGTTGTCGTAGTTATAATTTATACATGAAATTTCGTATGAGTCAACATTGTTCAGTAAATTTTAATTTGATTCTATTTTAATTTCAATTCAAAACAATACAAGTAGAGCAATATCAATATATCCGAAGGTAAAAAATAAAAAAGGGAAACGATTTCTCGTCTCCCTTTTTTGTTATGTCGAATAAGACTATTACTCTTCATTCAAAGTAACGCGACTCATTGCAGTTACAGTCAAACCTTTGCTTGCGCTATCCATATATTGTGCAACAGAGATTTTAGACTCTTTAATGAATGCTTGGTTTAACAAAGTATTTTCTTGGAAATATTTGTTCATAGCACCATCAGCGATTCTGTCTAACAAGTTCTCAGGTTTTCCGGCTTGACGAGCCTTATCCTTCGCAATCTCTTTTTCTTTTTCGATAACATCAGCAGGAACGCTATCTTTATCAATTGCGATTGGATTCATAGCAGCAACTTGCATAGCAACGTCTTTAGCAACTTGAGCATCAATACCTGCTTGGTTGAATGCGATGATAGCAGCAAGTTTGTTTCCTGGGTGGATATAAGCTACAGTTGATTCACCTTTAATTTGAGAATAAACGCTTAATTCCATCTTTTCACCAGTGATACCAGATTTATCAGTAACCAATTGTTCGATAGTTGAATCTCCAATTTTTGTTGCTTTCAAAGCCTCAAGGTCTGCTGGTTTTTCTTCGATAGCTTTGTCTAAGATTTGTTTTGTCAATGCAATAAAATCTTCATTTTTTGCAACGAAGTCTGTTTCGCAATTAAGAGCGACAACAGCAGCAAAACCGCCATTAGAAGCAGCTAATACGCAACCTTCAGAAGCTTCACGATCACTTCTTTTTGCAGCAATTGCTTGACCTTTTTTACGGATGATTTCTATAGCTTTGTCGAAATCGTTTCCAGCCTCTTCCAAAGCTTTTTTACAATCCATCATACCAGCTCCGGTCATTGTACGCAATTTGCTGATATCAGCCATTGTTACAGCCATAGTATTTAAAATTTACTAGTTATACAATAATAATTATTCTTCAGGAGTTTCGAATTTGCTAGCTACTTTTGCATTGATAGCGTCACCATCAATTTTAGCTTTTTTAGCTACCTTTTTGCGCTCTCTTTTTTGTTCAGGAGCTTCTGCAGCCTCATTCTCTTCCTTTTCAACTTTTCTTTCTTCCAATCCCTCTTTGATTGCAGCACACAAAGCATTCATAATGATTTCAACAGATTTTGTTGCATCATCATTTGCAGGAATAACGAAATCAACGTCATTAGGATTAGAATTAGTATCAACGATACCATATACAGGAATACCCAATCTCTTAGCCTCTTTAACCGCAATGTGTTCTTTCGTTACGTCAACAACAAAAACAGCTGAAGGAAGTCTTGTCATATCAGAGATACTACCCAAGTTCTTCTCTAATTTAGCTCTTTGACGAGAAATTTGCAATTTTTCTCTCTTAGATAAGTTGTCGAAAGTACCATCGTTAGTCAATTTATCAATTGAGGCCATTTTTTTGATTGCCTTTCTGATAGTTGGGAAGTTAGTCAACATACCTCCAGCCCATCTTTCAGTAATATATGGCATTGAAACTTCTGAAGCTTTATCAGCAACAACTTGTTTCGCTTGTTTTTTCGTTGCTACGAAAAGAATTTTTTTGCCCGATTTTGCAACTTGCTTTAATGCAGCAGCTGCTTCTTCAATTTTTACTACAGTCTTATGAAGATCTATTATATGGATACCATTACGCTCCATGAAAATATAAGGAGCCATTGCAGGATTCCATTTTCTTTTCAAGTGTCCAAAGTGACAACCTGCATCTAATAATTCATCAAAATTAGTTCTTGACATTTTCTTTTTAATTTTTTATCGTTTACATTCTTTTTAATTTAACCAATTTATCGGTAGTCATCCGAGTCCGATAAATTTAGATACTAAACGTATTCTCTTTTTGAAATAGAAGGATATTACCCACCACTTCAACCAAGTACTAACGTTTACTGAATTGGAATCTCTTTCTTGCTTTAGGACGACCCGGTTTCTTACGTTCAACCTCACGAGGGTCACGAGTCATAAATCCTTCTGACTTAAGAGCCGGTTTATTGTCTGCGTCAACTTTAACCAATGCACGAGCGATTGCCAATCTCAAAGCTTCAGCTTGTCCTTTGTAACCTCCACCATCTAATGTAGCTTTGATGTCAAATTTTTCAGCTAAACCTAATTTGTTTAAAGGTTGTTTTACAACATATTGCAAAATTCCAGAAGGGAAGTATGTTGCAAGATCCTTATTGTTGATGATAATCTTTCCATCACCTTCTTTTAAGTAAACGCGTGCTACCGCAGCTTTTCTTCTACCAATGGCATTAACTACTTCCATATTTATTACTTAATTGAGTTTATATCTATTTGTTTTGGTTGTTGAGCTGCGTGATTATGCTCAGCTCCTGCATACACGTAAAGATTTCCTAAAATTGCTCTTCCAAGACGATTCTTTGGTAACATACCTTTCACTACTTTCTTGAATAATTTTTCAGGACTTTTCTTTAGTAATTCTCCGGGAGTAATTTCTCTTTGTCCTCCAGGGTAACCTGTGTAGCTCAAATAAATACGGTCTGTAGCTTTATTCCCTGTAATCTTAACTTTATCTGCATTGATAATGATTACATTGTCTCCACAATCTACGTGAGGAGTGAAGTTAGGTTTGTACTTACCTCTTAAAATTTTTGCTACGATTGATCCCATTCGTCCCAATGGTTGATCTGTCGCATCCACGACAACCCACTCTTTATTAACGGTTGCCTTGTTCGCAGAAATGGTTTTGTAACTTAAAGTATCCACTGCTTTAATTGTTTTTAATTGTTTAATAAATCTTTCTTTTGCTCTCAACTTCGGGCAAGTCTTGAGCGTTGACTATTTTTTTGGATAATAATTTGGGCGCAAAGGTACTCTTTTTTCTTTAATTGAAGAAATTTATTTGTAGTTTTTTTTATTTTTAATCTCTGTTCTACTTAAAATTGCAATGTTTCTCTTTTAGTTATTATTTCGCTATTAGTTCTTTCTATAGCTAATTCTATAAATACACTATTTTAAGAAGTTGTTTAAATTTTATTTCGAGCATATTTGAGAGAGGTTTAAGGTAAGTTCTATAAATTCACCGTTTAAAATTTAAAAAGTGTAAATCGCAGATTGATAAACTTTTCGGTACTTTTTGATTTATTTTGGCAAATTGCTGCTTGTCAGTCGGTCACAGTGCTTGCACTGCTTCCTTCTTTCGCACAGCAATTTACTCGAAATAAATTCAAAAATTCCGGCGTATAGGTCAATTTGCAGGCTGTAAACAAGTATGTATTGTTCAATAGGTCAATTTGCAGGCTGAAATTGTAGC
>SUWZ01000029.1 GCA_015061185.1 Bacteroidales bacterium | reverse complement strand
GCTACAATTTCAGCCTGCAAATTGACCTATTGAACAATACATACTTGTTTACAGCCTGCAAATTGACCTATACGCCGCATTTTTATTATACAATACACCGCCATAAGAAGAGTAATTAGGATTTTCTGCAGCAACACTTATGCTAACTAATTCATCACAACTCCTAAAAGCAGAAGGTGATATATTAGTAACACTGGAAGGTATATCAATGCTGGTAAACTCATTAAAACAAAATGCTCCATTTCCTATAAAAGCAATACTATCTGAAATAGAAACACGGGTTAAAGCACAATAACCAAATGCACTATCTCCTATACAAACAACATTAGAGGGAATATCTATTTCTTCCAAATCAGCAACACAAAAAGCATTCTTTCCAATGCTTTTAACGCTTGCCGGGATCGTAATATTGGTAATAGCGCAGTCATAAAATACTCCTTCTTTAATTTGAGTGATATTTGATGATAACACTACACTTTTCAAATAATACGTACCCTTAAAAGCATACTCTCCAATATCTTGGACACTTGACGGGATTTCTATGCTGGTAAAACTTGCTTTATTGTATGCAAATGCATATTTCCCAATCGAAGTAATTGAGGAAGGTATTCTAAAGTTACTTAAATTACAACCTATGAACAAACTATCACTGATAGATGTAATAGCAGATGGGATATTAACAGATTCTAATTTAGAGAAAGCAAACACTGAAGAACCTAAATGTGTAACACTTTCCGGAATTTCTATGGAATTTAAATCGTAACAATTCTTAAAAGCTCCGTAATCTATAGTTGTAAGAGTTGAAGGAAGTTTAACGTTTGATAAATCAACGGCATACGCAAAGGCCAATCGACCAATACCCGTTACACTATATATCTTATCATCAATTCTGACTCTACATGGGATATCTACTTCTGTAAAACTTTCATACGAAACATCTCTTATAACTTTTACCGTAGAATCTGAAGTAATCTCAAACTTTAAGGGAGAATCTAGAACATCTAATATGCCCTCTTCTTCAAATTCATTCTTTTCAAAGAAAACTTCCTCTATCTCATCTGTATTGTACACAAAATTCTCTCCATTTCGAAGTTTCACAATCATGTTAAAACCTCCGGCACTAATTGAAATAGAGATGATTAATGCCGTAATAGATATTAAAACTTTATTTTTCATATTTTAATTTATAAAAATTTTACAGAATCTTAATTAGATAGTATTTATCTAAAATTAAGTTTAAATGATGCTAAGAAGCTGTTTAAATTTTATTAAAAAAAAATTTAGAGTTTCACTCTCTTATTTTCGGCATCTTTGAGATTCTTTTTAACCTATTTTTATTCTCCTTTTTTGATAATAGTCCACTATTTTCTGCAAAAGAAGACTAAAAATAGATTTAAAAATCTCTCTCAAATATGCTCGAAATAAAATTTAAACAACTTCTAAAGACCATCTTTCCTTAATTACAAAAATAAACTAAACATGGGAGCTAATTATGCTATGGTCTAAATACTAGATTCTTGACCTGGGAAAATAACCCTATAAATCATGGTAAAATAATCAAAGCAAAAAAAGCATAATAATAGTTTTCTTTAATAGTGTAAATAGTTCTAAATTAAGCAATGTATAAAAAATACTGGCTAATTATTAAATTTACTACTTACCCATTAAGTATAAAACAAACATACAAAAAAAATCTAAAATTTAACATTAAAATCAGATCTAATTTTAAATTTTCTAAAAATAGGCAATTTACAACTAAAAAATTAAGACACATGCCTGCGCATCCTCCTCCAAAACTGCATTAGGCAGTGTGTACGGAATCCCGTTGGCTTCCGCAATCAATTTTCTAACGCTTTTGAGCACTTCACAAGTTTTCTTGCCATTTATTAGCATTTTTTTTCTCAAATCCACCTTAATTTAAAAAAATTATCGTATTATTGCACTTTGAAGAGAAACCATAATTATAAATTTAAATCAATAATAAGATATGAAAAAACGGTTACTGGCAATAGGAGTTCTCCTATTTTCTTTCAGTGTTGCGTGTTTCGCACAACTAAATCAAAACCCATGTAAGTTTTTGGGAAATATCACCACACGCGGACAGATTCAACCTAATGTTGGAGGTCTGAGGTATGAGGCATTGTGGGATCAGCTCACTTGTGAAAATGAATCCAAGTGGGGATCTATCGTTAATTGTAAGGTGAACAGTGCTCAGGAGGGTGTCCAGAAATGGAACTGGAAAAATTCGGATGCTCATTACAAATGGTGTAAGGAGAACGGAGTATTGTTCAAATTCCACTGTCTTCTTTGGACTAGTCAGTGGCCTTCATGTTTGGCAAATTGTTCCGCTACAGAATTAAAGCAGCAGGTGGAATATTGGATGGATGCTGTCGCTATCAAATATCCTGATTTGTCAATGATCGATGTTGTCAATGAGGCGATAAGAGGACATGCTGAAGGGACAGAAAATGGTCACTCATGTGCTGATTTCAAGAAACTTTTGAGTCAGGCATTGGGTAACAGCACCAATCCATATGACTACAAGTGGATTGCCGAGGCATTCAGAATGGCTCGTAAGAGATTCCCTAATGCGGTGTTGATCTATAATGATTATAACACTTTCACTTGGCAAAAAAATGATTTTATTGACCTTGTAGCCTCTTTGGTACAGCAAGGCGCACCAATTGATGCTTATGGACACCAGAGTCACGATTTGGATGACTATTACAAAAACAATCAAATCACAAACTTTGGCAACACTTTGAAGGAGATTCACAATAGCATCACTCAGAAAGGGGGCAAAGAATTGCTATGCTACATCACTGAGTATGATATTTCACAGGGTGATGATAACACTTATGAAACAATCATGAAGAATACCTTCAAGCCAATGTGGGAGGCTGATTACGTAGCAGGTATCACAATCTGGGGATTTGTGAATGGAGCAACTTGGAGAGATAACACAGGTTTGGTAACAAGCTCGGGAGCTGATCGTAGCGGTATGAAGTGGCTTAAGAGCTATATGGCAACTGATGCGGCTATAAATGCAAAAAGTCCATATTGTGGTGGGCCATCAGCAACTGTGAACTTGTCATCCAAAACTATTAAATTTGGAGAAACAGTCACAATCACCGCTTCTGCAAAATTTGAAGGAGATATAGACCATATTGACATATTCGACGGAGACAGCTTGCTTGTCAATAAGTATGTAGAACCTTATGTATGGGAGTATACTCCAACAGAAACAGGTTTCCATACAATCAAGGTCGTTGCTTATGACAAGAGCGGCAACACTGTTGAATGTTCAACTGAATTCTTCGTATGCGAAGCACGTGCTCCATTCAACGGAGAGCCTGCAGCAATTCCTGGAACAATCGAGGTTGAAGCATTCGACAAAGGTTGCGAAGGCGAGGTTTACCAAGATAGTGACAGCGAAAATGAAGGTGATGCTAAAATTCAAGATGGTGGTGTCGACATTGTGACCGGAGGCGATAACTATGCAATCGGTTATACTGCGGCAGACGAATGGCTTGAATATACCGTCAATGTCAAAAAGAGCGGTGAATATAAACTTTCTGCATTCGCTGCCTCTGGATTAGAGGGTTCAGGATTCAAACTCGACATGGATGGAAAAGCGTTGGTTGAAAAAGTATCAGTTCCTCAAACCGGAGACAATGATTGGAGCGTTTTCGAGGAAATCGAACTCGGAGAATTTAATTTGACTGAGGGAGAACATATCCTCCGCCTGACTATCACCAACGCATACTGTAACATCGACAAACTTGTGTTCACTTCAACCACTACCTCTGAAGAAACTGGTGTGAAAGAGGTTGACGCTATTTCAAACTTCTCCGGAATTTGCAAAGTTTACTCTCTACAAGGGTCTTTGATTACTTCTGCGTACATTGATAATGGAAATCTATCGGTGTTGAAAGAATCCCTCAAGAAGGGAGTCTACTTGGTTCGTTGCGAAAATGGCTTGAACCAATTGGTTGTGGTAAATGATTAATCCATCTTAAAAAGGTTGGAAAGTTTTACAATACTCCTTCCAACCTTTCTATTTCAATAGAACCATAATTATTTTATTAGTTACGATAAAACCTAAAAAGGGGTCTCAAACGCTTATTTTTAGCGGATGAGATTTCTTTTTTTCATTCCAAGCCCCCCTTTAGAAAAGTGTTGGTTGAGAAGGTACTTTTGTCTAAAATCACCGGAATTTCCCAATCTTTTTTCCGAATTATTAAACAGACTGTAGAATCAACATAATTCATCAGCGTTATCAACGCCGTAGTCGCCAATTCGGAGAAACACCACGGGCGAGTCAGTCGTTTTTGCTGAACCTTCAATAACAAATTTGCAATCAGAGTGAATCAAATTTGAATTTTGATGGTACCTTCATTGGCGAGTATGACCGTATGCACCTTTATACTGCCTTTTTTCTTGCCTGTCTCTGACGCCCGGTGCCTTTCAAAATAAGATTAGAGAACAGTGTTATTGTTGTCGATTCTATAATCTGAAGACTATCCATCCATAGGGGTCGCTTGCACTTTAATCTGAAAAAAAAATTTGGACGGATTAATAATAAGTTTTATAGGTAAGAGACTGCCCAACTTTTGTTGTTAGACAGCCTCATTATATTTGAAGACTATCATCACTCTACAACCACATTCCTGCTCACCGAACCGGTCTTGACAATATAGATTCCCGGAGCAGAAACAGAGACTTCCATCACATCAGATTCTGCTGTTTTCTAAGCTATGTTTGTTCCTAATACAGAGAACACCTCCACATAACAGCCTCTTTCCATGTTCAGCAAAACAGAACAATTTCTACTTAAGTCGGACGCTCTCCTTATATATAAAAAAAATGGGGGCAAAAACACCTCCATTTTTATTGTTAAAACAGGAAGGCTTCACAGCTGTCCTGTTTTGTGGTTTTCTAAAAGTCTTCTGATGTGATTTTATTTTATTTCTTTACGAAGAATAAAAATTTACTCTTCATTATTTTATATCATTTATAAATCAAAACTGAATAAAGACTCAACTCCTTAAGAATCAGTACAACAAAAGTAAGAATTCAAATCATTTTTAACATGGAAAAAATTACCATTATAATGTAATAAAATAGCAAACAAACTATAAGAAGCTGTTTAAATTTTATTAAAAAAAAAATTTAGAGTTTCACTCTCTTATTTTCGGCATCTTTGAGATTCTTTTAGGTGGGTTCTAAAAATTCAATTCGTGGAATTTTTGAATTTATTTCGAGTAAATTGCTGTGCGAAAGAAGGAAGCAGTGCAAGTACTGTGACCGACTGACAAGCAGCAATTTGCCAAAATAAATCAAAAAGTACCGAAAAGTTTATCAATCTTCGATGTACACTTTTTAAATTTTAAACGGTGAATTTATAGAACTCACCTTAAACCTATTTTTATTCTCCTTTTTTGATAATAGTCCACTATTTTATGCAAAAGAAGACAAAAAATAGATTTAAAAATCTCTCTCAAATAGGCTCGAAATAAAATTCAAACAACTTCTAAGAATATCTATTCAATAGAAGTTAAACTGATATGGTCAAGCTCATTTAAAGAGCAATTTGCTTAAGTTAGACAACCATATTAACAAAAAAAAATGAAAGCAAAAGAACCTCACAGCTATCTTACCTTAGTGTATTTTTTAAGTCTTCTGCAGTGATTCTATATTTTATTACTATTACTACATTTTTGTTAGAGCAAATCTTAATATTGTTACTTTCAACCTCTCATTTAATAAAAATAACCCTAACAAAATAGTCTTCAAAGATCTTCACTATATTCTTTTATAGATGATGACCTGGATTACCAAAAAAGAAGATGATAGAGAAATAAAAAAAGGAAACTTTGAGGTTTCCTTTTTTTTCGGAACAAGATGGCTTCACAGCTATCTCACCCCTTTGTGGTTTTCTAAAAGTCTTCTGATGTGATTTTATTTTATTTCTTTTCGAAGAATAAATAATTCTTCTTTTTATTACACTAATTAAAGAACAATTGAATAGAAATAATTCCTTCCATCATTGTAAAGCAAAAGTAAACTAAAAAATCATTGAAAGCATAGAATAAAAATTCATTTGCATGGAAATTAAATTCAAAATTATCCCATTCCATCGAAAAAAGCAACATTTCCAACTACCCTACATAAAATTAAAAAAAAATGACAATCCCAACTTTGACAAACAAAGTAAAATTCATCAATATATAATAATATAGAATACTCTAAATACACCTTCAATAAAATTAACCATACCCAACTATTCATATATGGTTCAATTCTGATTTAGTATAATTCACAAGGGTGTATCAAACCAAGTGTTAACAAATTTAGGATGAATGATTATTTCAAGTATAGAACATCACCCAAAAAAAGAACACAACTCAAATTTTGTAGAAAGAACAATTAAAAAAGTACAGGCTAAAATTTATTTCGCAGATTTTTGAATTTATTAAATTCAGGGATTATCAAAAAATGTTTTGAGAAGAACCTAAGTTCTTCCCAAAACAGTAGATTTTCATAATTAAAGTTCATTACCAAAAAACCATTATTACACTTTAAATCAACAATCTTCATCATTGATTTTGCAAATATAATATTAAAAATAGAATAAACCACAAAAAAATATCTTTAAAAATAAAAAAATATCAAAAAAAACATTTTCTGTAAACATTGAAATTGAAATAGACCTATAGCCTCACGAAAGAAAATAATTTAGGTAATATTTCTCTTAAACTTACCCTATAATAAATTTAAAGAATAAACCATCTATTCAGTCCTAAAATTTCATATTTTGATTAAAAGAAACTAAATTTGCAAAATAAACCAATCATAAATTATGATAGCAAGGGAAGAATTAGTACATATTGGTAAAATCACTAAATCGCATGGATTGAATGGCGAATTAGAGATCGACGTAAATTCTGAGCTATTCGAAGAGTGTGAAACTCCCTATATAGTAGCCGAAACGGATGGTATATTCATTCCATTTTTTATTGAAGAGTATCGATATAAAAATGAGAACACCTACCTATTTTCCCTAAAAGGGATAGAAAATGAAATGGATGCTAAAGAGTTAATCAAAAGAGATATTTACATCCATAAAAAATTCCTTACGGAGGGAATAGACGCATCAGAGTTGGAAGGTAATAGTTACTTTATAGGTTTTTCAATTTTTACTGAAGAGGAGCAATTCATTGGCGAGGTTGTTGACATTGATGACACAACAGAAAATGTTCTATTCTTGTTACATGATAAGAATAAAAACGAGTTGATTATTCCTGCGTCAGACGATTTTGTTGTTAATATTGACGAACAAAGAAAAAAAATAATAATGAGTTTGCCAGAAGGCTTACTTTCACTTTAACATAAATGACATGAAAGAAAATGAAATGATATTTGGCATTCGCGCCATCATTGAGGCAATAAAATCGGATAAACAAATAGACAAAATCATTCTGAAGAATGATATGCAAAGCGAGTTGGCCAAAGAATTATTTAATGCGATAAAAGGTTTTAGTCACATTCAAGTACAACGTGTACCATTAGAACGACTAAACCGCTATACCCACAAAAATCATCAAGGAGCCATTGCATTTGTAAGTCAAACTACCTATCAGTTGGTTTCAGACATTGTTCCAACGTTATATGAAGAGGGGAAAACACCTTTCTTCGTTGTTCTAGATGGGGTTACAGATGTAAGAAACTTTGGTGCCATTGCTCGTACTTGCGAATGTGGAGGAGTTGATGCTATAGTAATTCCAGTTAAAGGCGGAGCAAGTGTTAATGCTGATGCCGTCAAAACTTCTGCAGGTGCATTACATACATTACCGGTTTGTAAAGAAAGCAACTTGGTTTCTGCTCTGAAATTCTTAAAACAATGCGGAATAAGGATTGTTGTTGCAAGTGAAAAAGGCAACAAAAACTATACAGAGGCAAACCTTTATGACCCGGTTGCAATCGTTATGGGAGCCGAAGACAAAGGGGTTTCTCCGGAAATTCTCCGTTTATGCGATGAAATGGTTTCCATCCCAATCAAAGGAAATATATCCTCCCTAAATGTTTCTGTGGCCGCTGGAATAATGATTTACGAAGGTGTAAAACAACGAATGTCACAAGTTTAATTTTGATTGGTGTGTCATACGCATTCATTGGAATGACATAAATATTGAATAAAGGAGTAAAATATGGAGGTCATATACGAAGATAATCATCTTATTGCGGTAAATAAAACTTGCTCGGAGATTGTACAGGGGGACAAAACCGGCGACAAACCATTATCCGAATTGGTAAAAGAGTTTATCAAGGTAAAGTATGCAAAACCCGGAAATGTCTTCGTGGGCGTTACTCATCGTTTGGACAGACCGGTAAGCGGATTGGTTTTATTTGCTAAAACTTCTAAAGCATTGGAAAGACTGAACGAAATGTTTAGAACTCACAACTTGACAAAAAAATATTGGGCTATCGTAAAAAACAGACCTCCTGAAGAGGAAATGACATTAACACACTACCTTCTAAGAAACGAAAAACAAAATAAGACTTACGTTTACAACAATCCTAAAAATGGGGCTAAATTATCTACTTTATCTTTGAAATTAATCGGTAGGTCTGAAAATTATTATCTATTGGAAATCAATTTGCAAACAGGAAGACATCACCAAATAAGAGCTCAATTGGCTCATATCGGTTGCCCGATAAAAGGTGACTTAAAATATGGATTCCCGAGAAGTAATAAAGATGGTGGCATCAGTCTGCATGCAAGATCTCTGAAATTTAAACACCCCGTTTCTAAAGAAAATATCGAATTAGTAGCAACTGTTCCTAATAAGGATAATCTTTGGAAAGAGTTTGAACAACAATTTGGAAACACAACAAATTAGAAAAATTATCGTTTCTATGTAAATTTATGGGCTAATGAATACGAAGAGTTACATATATTTCGTACGAATTCAAAAGATCGCAAAGTTATATTTCGACCTCTTGATGGTAAGTTTTCGTTCTAATTTAAATCAAAAAACAGGAAGACTACTTCTATTGACAGGCTCTTTTTTCATATTGCTAACCATCCCATTAAAAATCAATGCAAAATCTTCAGACGAGTTCATTCTTCAATTGTCTTGCAAGCTGGATACGCTCAAACAAAATCAACCGGATAGCATAAAACTTAAGATCAACCAAGAGTGTATTTCCCTATTTTCGAAGATTCTAGCACTCCCTGAATCTTTTGACAACCCCTATAAAGAGCTCCCTAATATCGGGAAAGTGCTTTCCGATGACGGGAAAGTAAAAATTTACACATGGGGATTTCCTCTTCAAGATAAAAGTTTTGCTTTCGCAGGATTTATCCAAAAGAAAGAGAAAAAAAAGGTAATAACCACCCCATTAAAAATTAGAGAAACACCTTACGTGCCAATGCAAAACAAAAACATTCCGCCAACAAATTGGTATGGCGCACTTTACTATAAGGTGGTAAAAATTAAACAACGTAAAGAGGAATATTATTTAGCCTTGGGTTGGTCCGGGAATGACGCTTCCACCGACTTCAAAGTTATCGAGCCCATATTTTTTGACCGAAACGGTCGAGTGTCTTATTTTGGGAAACCTCTTTTTGAAACAGGAAACAAAAAGTTCTCGCGAATTGTATTAGAATACACTTCGGAGGGAAAAGTTACTCTAAACATGAACGATACCAACACCATGATAATATTCGACCACTTAATTCCTATTGAGCCAATGTATCAAGGAATAAAAGCCTATTACGGACCTGATTTTACTTATGATGCCTATCGAATAGAGAAAAAAGGGGGGTGGAGATTTGAAGAAAATATTGATGCAAGAAACAAATAATAAAAAATATGAAACATAAAATAATTATAGCAACTATGTCAATCTTAACACTAAACTCCTGCTCAGAAAAGGAGATTGCAACACCTAAGACAGACAACTTTGTCTATTCAGTAGATCGCTTTGCCGATATAGAAGTATTACGATATAAAGTTCCCGGATTTGAAGATTTAAGCCTAAAACAAAAGGAACTTATCTACTATCTTTCTCAGGCTGCATTAGAGGGGCGAGATATTTTGTATGACCAAAACAACAAATACAACCTCACTATTCGTAAAACATTGGAAGCCATTTATGAAAATTATAAAGGGGATCGGAATGATAAAGAGTTTTTAGCATTGGAATGTTATCTAAAAAGAGTCTGGTTTTCCAATGGTATTCACCATCATTATGCTACCGATAAGTTTACACCTGAATTTTCAGAAAGTTTCTTCGAAACAACTGTTCGCACACTTCCTTCAAACACATTACCCATTCAAGCATACGACAATAGTGTGGAAAAATTGATTGCAGCTATAAAACCTGTAATTTTCGACTCTACTCTTTATGCAAAACGAGTAAATCAAAATGAGGATATCGACTTAGTAAAAAATTCAGCCAACAACTATTATGAAGGTGTCAGTGAAGCAGAAGTGGATCAATACTATAATAGCAAAAAAGACCCTAATGACCCTATGCCAATCTCTTGGGGGTTGAACAGCAAATTGATGAAAGAGAATGGAAATTTGGTTGAGAAAACATGGAAAATAGGCGGAATGTACAGTGATGCAATCCAAAAGATAGTATATTGGTTGGAAAAAGCATCTAAAGTGGCAGAAAATGAAGAACAACAACGTGTTATCAACTCTTTAATAGACTACTACGAAAGCGGAGACTTGTTGACCTTCGATGAATATAGTATATTATGGGTAAAGGATTTAGACTCAAGAATCGACTTCATAAATGGGTTCATTGAAACCTATGGAGATCCGTTAGGTCTGAAAGCGAGTTGGGAATCCGTAGTAAATTTCAAAGATTTAGAAGCCACAAAAAGAACAGAAATCATCAGTGAAAATGCTCAATGGTTTGAAGATAACTCCCCTGTAGATTCACGCTTTAAAAAAGAGGCTGTACACGGTGTTTCCGCCAAAGTAATTACCGCTGCCATGTTGGGAGGCGATTGTCATCCTGCAACCCCAATCGGCATCAACCTTCCTAACGCTAATTGGATTCGCCAAATGCATGGATCAAAATCTGTAACAATTGAAAATATTACAGATGCATACGACAAAGCAAGTTTGGGCAATGGATTTTCTGACGAGTTTGTTTGGAGTGATACAGAAAAAGAGTTAATCGAAAAATATGGCTTTCAAGCTGATAATTTGCATACCGACTTGCATGAATGCTTAGGACATGGTTCTGGAAAACTTCTCCCTGGTGTTAGTCAAGACGCACTCCGTGCGTATGGTGCAACCATAGAAGAGGCTCGTGCTGATTTATTCGGACTCTACTATGCAGCAGATGAAAAAATGGTAGAGTTAGGACTATTACCGAATGAAGATGCTTATAAGGCTGAGTATTATAAATATATGATGAATGGTTTGATGACTCAACTAACAAGAATTGAATTGGGAAACAACATAGAAGAATCTCACATGAGAAACAGACAATTGATTGCACGTTGGGTCTTTGAGAAAGGAGAAAAAGATAAGGTTGTGGAAATCAAGGAGAGAGATGGAAAATCATTTGTAGTGATAAATGATTACAAAAAAATGAGAGACCTAATCGGAAATCTCTTAGCAGAAATACAACGAATCAAATCAGAAGGTGATTTTGAAGCTGCAAAAGAGTTAGTTGAAAAGTATGCGGTAAAAGTGGATCAAAATTTGCATAAAGAGATTAA
Organism: Bacteroidales bacterium; assembly: GCA_015061185.1. Classification (GTDB taxonomy): domain Bacteria; phylum Bacteroidota; class Bacteroidia; order Bacteroidales; family Paludibacteraceae; genus UBA1181. Next base: position 30,572 of record SUWZ01000029.1, on the reverse strand, counting down.
AGATAGATATGCACGTTTAAATTTAGCCCCATACAAAGGTTTTGTAAATCCTGTTTACAAACCAATTTATGATGGAGATAAATTGGTTGATGTGGAGGTTTCTTACGATGAAAATTTTGTTGAACAAATGCTAAGATATAGTAAAAATCACTCTCACCTACCTGCATTAAATTAATGTAGGTCCTATAGGGTGATTTCTATTAATTATTTATTAAAGTTTGTATAAGTGCGTGTTCGTATCCCAAAAGTACGAACACGTTTCTTATTATGTTGCTTTAATTTAAGTATTTAGAATACCCTTTCTGATTGACTAAAACAATATAAATGAAAACTAAAACAGATTCTTAAACAACAATTTCAAATCAACCGAAACAATTGAAACAAGAAATTATTGTTTATAGGAAGAAAAAAAAGAGAAAAATACAAGCAACTTCAAAAATTTTATGTTACATTTGCGTTCAGAAAATAGTAAAAGTATAATTATTCAAAAATATCATTAAGAGATGGAAATAAAAAAATCTCCTAAGGCAGACTTAGAAAATAAACGTTCAATGTTTATTTTGATTGGATTCGTTCTTGCATTCGGATTCACTTACATTTGTTTTGAATGGACAAACACAGAGGTAACCGTCCATGAAGTCGAAGACACATTCATCAATCAAAGTGAGGATTTGATTATTCCTCAAACCACTCAAATCGAGACTCCTCCTGAAAAGATTGAAAAACCTAAAGAGGTGGTACAACAAGTGTTGAAAGTGGTAAGTGACGAGGTTGAAACAACTGCTACAGTTGATATTCAAGAACAATCAACAGAAGAGGCTATTGAATTTACTCCAATGGATGTTCAAGAAGAAGAGGAAGCAGAAGAGGAAATCTTCCAAGTGGTAGAAAAAATGGCAAGTTTCCCTGGTGGTAATGCAAAATTGATGGAGTTCTTGAGAAAAGAGTTGGTTTACCCTCAAATTGCAATTGACAACAATGTACAAGGTCGCGTGTTTGTTCAATTCGTTGTAAATAGAGATGGTTCTATCCAAGACGTAAAGGTTACTCGTGGTGTGGATCCTATCCTTGACGAAGAGGCTATCCGCGTTGTTAAGAAAATGCCTAAATGGGTTCCTGCTGAACAACGTGGTAAAACAGTACGTTCAAGATTTACTCTTCCTGTAATGTTTAAATTTAAATAAGAATTATCTCTTCTAAATATACAGAATCGGGTGTACTATAGTACGCCCGATTCTTTTATAGGGTGGTCATTAATAACAAATTTTCATATATAGTTAACTTTTCCAATAACAAATCGTTACATCTGCTAATCCTTAGCCCTAATGTAAAAGAAACAATTTACAATAAACAATTAGAAAAAGACGATGTTATACTAAATGAAACCATAATATATATGAATATGAAGATAGCATTAACTGATCTACCCTACTCTCCCAATGCATTGGAACCTTATATCTCAGCTAAAACATTAAAGTTCCATCATGGGAAACACCTTCAAACTTACATTAACAATACAAATAAATTGTTGGAGGACGAAAAATATAGCGATTACCATACAATGACAGACATCCTACTGAACGCAGAAGGAGTTCTATACAACAATGCAGCTCAAGTATGGAATCACAACTTCTACTTCTTCTCTTTTTCTCCGAAAGGAGGAAATGGTCCATCACCGGACTCTCTACTTTACAAAGCAATCTGCGACCAATGGGAAACAATAGAAGCATTCCAAGAAACATTTGTCGCTCAGGGAGTCTCACTGTTTGGCTCCGGCTGGGTATGGCTATGCCAAAATAAAGATGGATTTCTTGAGATTCTGCAAACAAAAAATGGAGACACTCCATTGACGAATGGGAAAATACCATTGCTAACATTTGACGTATGGGAACACGCCTACTATCTCGATTATCAAAACGATCGCAAGAAACACCTTAGCAATTTATGGAATATTGTAGATTGGCGAATCGTAGAAAAACGCTACGTAAGCAATTAATAACAGTCGATTAAAAATTAAAGGCTACTTTTGATTTCGTACTTTAAAAAATACAATTCAAAAGTAGCCTTAATATATACAATTTCCTAACGAAAGGAAAAAATTTAATTAACTCAGAATAAGTTTTATAGCTTCTAAGACTATTCGATACAAAGAGCACTATTAAGAGCTTTAATAGCATCAGAATACCCATCTCTGCAAATTACAAATTGCATGTTAACTTGACGTAAAGATTGAGCAAAACACTCGATATTTATATGATTATCACACAAAGCCTTTGCCGCCTTATACAAGAATCCAGGATGAGCAATATTAGTACCCATACAACAAACCAATGCAACCTCTTTGACCGTCACCTGATAGAAGACATTCTTTAACTCCTTAATTAAACCGGCAGATTTTGGCTTATCCCAAATAACCATAGTAATGCTATTAGCATTAGTAGATTTCAAGATATAACTTACACCATGCTTTTCAAATACCTTCATAATTCTTAAGTCAAACCCAACTTCACCCACCATCATTGGATCGTGAACTTCTACAGCCAAAACTTTATCTGTACCTGAAACAATTTCAATTCGCGATTCTTTAGCCACATAATCTTTAGAAATCAAAGTACCCGGATGTTCCGGCTCAAAAGTATTTTTGATACGAATATTAATTCCAGCCAATTCCAATGGTTTGGATGCTTTGGGGTGAATTGCCTCCATACCGACATCAGCTAACTGGTCTGCCACCATAAAATTGGTAAACCCTACCGGAATAGAGTTGGCTGCTCCCACCAAATTAGGGTCCGCCGAAGAGAGGTGAAACTCTTTATGAATTACAGCTTCATTCGCCTTAACATCAACCGCAATTTTAGAGAAAGTAACCTCAGAATAACCTCTATCAAAAGCCCTCATAATACCTTCTATACCTTTGGTATAACCGGTAGCCACACACAAGGTTTTAGAAAAGTCAACACCTTGAAAAGCCTTATGAATTCGCTCATCAATTGTAAGAGCTTCTGAATCATCAAAACCACATAAATCAATAAAGGTAGCATCTATACCATTATTTTTGATGATATTTACAGAATTAAAAGCAGAATGAGCCTCTCCTATAGATGAAAGAATCTCGCGAGCTGCTAAATAGAGGTCGTTACGATCTACATATCCGGATGCAACAACACTGTGCATAGCACGAAGATAGTTTTTAGCCTTTTCAATACGATTAATGATAAACTCATCCGCCACTTTTTGATCTAACTTAATCTCCTCGTAATTGCGGTTCAAAGCGATTAATTTCAAACATAACTCATCTAATGCTTCTGCATAATTCTCATCATTTAAGAATTTAACATAAATACCTGGAGCACCGGTCTTTTTATGCTCAAGCAACCAGTTAGTTACGTTATTATATGCAGAAACAACAAAAATGCGGTTGTACAAATCTGCACCACTTCTATTACCTATAATGATATTGTTCAAGACATCCTTGAACTGCGACATGGAGGTTCCTCCTATTTTCTCAACAGTTAACATCTTATTATATTATTTACAATTTGCGACACAAAGATACAATAAAAACTCTACTTCTCTAAATTTGATTGAGTTTAAATTTTACCAAATACATCAATTCTTCTACACAATTACTTTTTTATGTGGTTTTATTCTATTTTTATATCAATAAACCTCATAATTCTCTTTTTCTATATCATTTATATTAAGGATACTTTAGGACTAAATTCACTATCATGCCAAACTACTACAATCAGAATGCATATACTCTCTCCACATCACCCACCAAAAGCAAGATGAAAAACATTGCGATAATCTTTACTCAAAATGGAAGATTAAAGAAAAACAAACTAAAAAATGTATTTTTATTCCTACTACTTTAAAATATAGTTGTTGAAAAAAAACTTTAAATAATCAAAAAAGGAGGTTAACAAGTAATTTCACTATCATTTTAACACACCAACAATCAATATTCGTACATTTTGAAAATAATTTTAAAGAAAAATAGATAATTTCACACGACAAAACTTTCAAAATGTCAAAATATGTTATAAAAATTGGCTGAATTTATTTTGCAGAATCAAATAACTTTTTCAAATTTGCGTAAAAAATAGAAAAAGAAAAAGAAAAGATGTTAATAGATATTCTCCATAAGCAAGTGAAAAAGCAATCCATTTTGGCTTGTTTAATGGGTGAGGTATCAATAAAATAGATGGTTGTATCGAAATTAAAATCGGTGCAACTTTTTTTTATTTTTCTTAATGACTAAATAGGAAATTATTGGTTGTAATTAGCTATTTATAAAATCGTTGAATAAAAATAGAAACAAAAAAATAATAATTAAATAATAACCATAAAAAATGAGTTCAAGTGAAATTTTCATTGTAGTATTGTTGACGGCCATCATCATGGTTGTTGCAGCAATACTTATTGGGATGTTGTTGGCTCCAAAGTCAAACAATGCCCAAAAAGGAGAACCGTATGAGTGCGGTATTCCTACAAGGGGAACTTCATGGATGCAATTTCGCATCGGCTATTACCTATTTGCCATCTTGTTTTTGATGTTTGACGTGGAAACAGTATTACTATTTCCGTGGGCAACTATCATGCGTAATTTAGGCACAATGGGATTAATTAGCGTGTTGTTCTTCTTATTCATTCTTATTCTTGGTTTAGTTTATGCATGGAAGAAAGGAGCGTTAGAATGGAAGTAAAAGATATCAGCATTAAAAACATGAAGACGGAGGACTTCAAAGACAATGCTTATTTGGAGAAATATGTTGAAGAACTTCGTCAGGGTGGCGTAAACGTTGTTGTTGGAGTGTTAGACGACATAATCAATTGGGGACGCTCCAATTCTGTTTGGCCTCTAACATTTGCAACGAGTTGTTGCGGTATTGAATTTATGTGTGTAGGTGCTGCCAGAACAGACTTTGCTCGTTTTGGATGGGAGGTAACTCGAAATTCACCTCGTCAAGCCGACGTAATTTTCGTAGCAGGAACAATCGTTCATAAAATGGCTCCGGTTTTAAAACGGCTTTATGACCAAATGGCTGAACCTAAGTACGTGATTGCAGTTGGTGGTTGTGCCATTTCAGGTGGTCCGTTTATTGATTCATACCACGTAGTAAAAGGTGTGGACCAAATTATCCCTGTAGATGTCTATGTACCGGGATGTCCTCCTCGTCCGGATGCTATGCTGTATGGTATGATGCAACTACAAAGAAAAATCAAAGTAGAAAATTTCTTCAAACTTCCTAACAAACCGAATAGGGAGAAAGAGACATCAGATGAATCATCCACAACTCAAAGCAAGTAAGAAATGAAAAAGATTAATGATATAATTTCATCCGTTAATTCGGCACTTACAGTGGAAGATTGCCAATACCCCACCATCAATGTTCCGACAGAACAATTGAAAAATGTAGCCAAAAAGTTGTTTGAAAACGGATACGATTTTTTGCTCAATCTGACAGGTATGGATTATAAAGACTCATTAGGAGTTATCTACCATATTTCATCGTCAGTGGACAAAAATGCGATGGTGGTACTAAAAACGACTACGGATAATAGAGAAAATCCGGTCATTCCGACCGTTAGTGATATATGGGAATCAGCCAACTTGTATGAACGTGAAGTGTATGACTTCTTCGGCATCCGATTTATCAATCATCCGGATATGAGAAGAATCTTCCTTCGTCAAGATTGGAATGGTTATCCTTTTAGAAAAGATTATGACTCGAACCCTGAACTAAATCCTGTTCCATTGGAAAATCAAACGATTGAAGCAATGGAGGATGTTCCAACATTGACTGTCAATAAAGATGGGGATTTGATTACCAACAGCAAACCATTGTTTGGGAAACAGGAATATGTCATCAATATCGGTCCTCAACACCCTGCAACTCACGGAGTGTTGCATTTAAGAGTCTCTTTAGACGGAGAAATTATCAACAAAGTGGATCCTAACTTTGGATATATTCACCGTGGTATCGAGAAGATGTGTGAAACTAAAACATATCCTCAAATATTACAGTTGACTGAACGTTTGGATTATTTGTCCGGAACAATGAACCGTCATGCTTTCTGCTTATGCGTTGAGAAGGCCATGGGGTTGGAAGTTCCTGCTCGCGCTCAAGCTGTACGTGTTATATTTGACGAGTTGACAAGAATTGCTTCTCACCTACTCGGTTGGGGATGTACTTGTATGGATATGGGTTCAATCACTGCTTTCATCTATGGAATGAGAGATCGTGAGAAAATCATGGATATCTTTGAAGAAACAGGAGGTGGTCGTTTGATGGTAGGATACAATGTCATTGGTGGTGTTGCTAACGACGTGAGTCCTAAATTCATTGACCAAGTAAAAGAGTTTATTCCTTATATGCGTAAAATGATTAAGGAATATCATACGTTGTTTACTTACAATCCGATTGCAAGAGGTCGTATGGAAAATATTGGTTTCCTAACAAAAGAACAGGCTGTGGCATTGGGAACAACCGGACCGGTTGGTAGAGCTTCAGGCTGGTCATGTGATGTTAGAAAAATCGAGCCATACGCAGGTTATGACAAGTTGGATTTTGAGGAGGTTATACGTACAGAAGGAGGAACTTTGGATCGTTATTTGATTCGTTTGGATGAAATTGAGCAATCATTGCGCATCATCGAACAACTTATCAATAACTTGCCGGAAGGTGACTATAAAGTTAAAACACCGGCTATCATTAAGTTGCCTGCAGGAGAATATTACCAAAGAGTTGAAAATGCACGTGGAGACTTTGGAGTGTACATTAATAGTACAGGAGAAAAGAATCCTTATCGTGTGAAATTCCGCTCTCCTTGTATGACTCTAATATCCGCATTGGATCCATTGTGTAAAAACGAGAAAATTGCCGATTTAATTATGATTGGAGCTTCTCTCGATTATGTAATACCTTGTGCAGACAGATAATATCAAAAGAGTAAGATCATGTTAGAATTAGATAAATTAGTAAATTTGATACACGAAGGATTGACTTCGGCTATGCCGGAAATGGCTTGGTTGGTATCATTGATAGAGTATGTGCTGATAGGCGTTGCCTTCTTGGCTGTTTACTGCGTATTGGCATTGGTTTTAATCTATGTTGAACGAAAAGTCTGTGCATTCTTCCAATGTCGTATCGGACCTAATCGTGTGGGACCTTTTGGAATTTTCCAAAGTATTGCCGATATGGTAAAGATCTTATTGAAAGAGATTATTGCCATCAGCAAAACAGATAATGTTTTGTTCAAATTGGCTCCATTCATCGTATTGGCCGGCTCTCTGTGCACTTTCGGCGCATTGCCATTCGGAAAAGGACTACAAGGAATTGACTTCAATGTAGGTGTTTTCTATTTATTAGCTGTATCTTCATTGGGTGTAGTTGGAATCTTATTGGCCGGATGGGCTAGTAATAACAAATATACCTTGATTGGTGCTATGCGTAGTGGTGCCCAATTGGTAAGTTACGAATTGTCTGCCGGTATCTCTATATTGACAATGGTAATCTTGGCAGGTTCAATGCAATTATCTACAATTGTAGAAAAGCAAGCTGATGCTTGGTTTATCTTCCAAGCTCCTCTTCCTGCTTTTATTGCTTTTGTAATCTATTTAATTGCCGGACATGCCGAAACCAATCGCGGTCCGTTCGATTTACCAGAAGCAGAATCAGAATTGACAGCCGGATACCATACAGAGTACTCCGGAATTCAATTTGGATTTTTCTACTTAGCTGAGTACTTGAATATGTTCATTATTGCAGGAATAGCTACTACTATCTTTTTAGGAGGATGGCAACCATTCCACATCAATGCAGAATGGGCAAGCGGATTTAACTCAATCATGGATTATATTCCTTCTTGGTTGTGGTTCTTCGCAAAAGTATTTGCATTAGTTTTCTTAAGTTTATGGGTTAGATGGTCATTCCCTCGATTGAGAATCGATCAACTACTTAAATTGGAATGGAAGATTTTAATGCCAATAAGTTTAGTTAATATGCTCATTATGGCAGTTTGGGTACTAATTTTCTAAAAAAGGGGGCTATATGATACAATATTTTAAAGATTTATTTAATGGTATAGTAAACCTTTTGAAGGGTATGTACATTACCATGCTTAATTTTTGCCGACCAAAGGTAACGGAGCAATATCCGGAAAATAGAGGCAAAAAGGTATATGCAGAACGATTTAGAGGGGAATTGATAATGCCTCATAACGAAAAGAACGAACATAAATGTACGGCTTGTGGTATTTGTCAAATGAATTGTCCTAACGGCACTATTCGTATAGAGACAAAACAGATAACAACTGAAGATGGCAAGAACAAGAAAATCTTGGATAAATATTTCTACGATTTGGCAAGTTGTACATTCTGTGGACTATGTTCAATGAATTGCCCTCAAAAAGCAATCGTATGGACAAATAATTTTGAACACTCTGTATTTACAAGAGAAGCAATGCGAATTCAACTGAATAAAGAGGGTTCAAAAGTGGAGGAAAAGAAAGCAATAACATCTAAAGAATAAGAGTTATGGAATTATTAACAGCAAGCAACATTATATTTTTTATACTTGCCGCAGCCATCATCCTATTCGGGATATTGACAGTTACGTCTAAAAAAGTGCTTCGCGCGGCAACCTCGTTGTTTTTCGTATTATTCTGCATCGCTGGATTATACTTGCAAATGAATTACCAGTTCTTGGCTGCAGTTCAACTTTCGGTATATGCTGGGGGTATTGTTGTATTGTTCGTTTTTGCTATTCTTTTGATTAAGAATTTAGGCGAAGAGACAGAACAATTATGCGGAGCGAAAAGAGCTCTTGGAATAATAACGGCTCTAACGGGATTAGTGATTAGTTTAATTACCATCTACAAATACGGATTCCATACCGATTCTGATAGATGTAATGATATTGCAGCAATAATCGATATGAATGAAATCGGTCAAACTTTAATGGGTACCGAAAAATTTCAATACATTCTTCCGTTCGAAGCTGCGAGTGTTTTATTACTTGCATGCATTGTAGGAAGCATTGTTATCGCACAAAATCATAAGGAGGAGAAAAAATGAGCATTCCCGTAGAATATTATCTAATAGTTAGTACCCTACTCTTCTTTATCGGAGTTTATGGGTTTGTCGTTCGAAAAAATTTGATTAGCATATTAATGTCTATCGAATTGATGTTGAACGCTGTGAGTATCAATTTTGTCGCTTTTAATCGTTTTGTATATCCAGAACATTTGGAAGGATATATGTATAGTTTGTTCGTGATTGTTGTAGCTGCCGCTGAAACTGCTGTTGCTATCTCAATCATCATCAACGTATATAGAAAGATGAAAAACATCGACACCAAGAGTATTAACGAATTAAAGAATTAAACGTTATGGAATTGACTAATTTAGCACCTATCGTATTAGCCCTACCACTCTTGATGTTTATGATCATCGGATTGTTTGGCTATAAGATGACTCCAAAATTCTCCGGAATTTTGGGTACTACTGCATTTAGTATTGTAACTATCGTTTGCTACTACATTGCTTTGACTTACTTTTTCGGTTCGGGCAGATTGGCTGATGGTTCAATGGCAAAGGAGGTTATTTTTAATTTTGAATGGTTGAGATTTTCTGAAAATTTGGTGATAAGCATTGGTTTCCTTTTGGATCCTATTTCAGCTATGATGCTTATCGTTATCTCAACAGTGTCTCTAATGGTACATCTCTATAGTATGGGGTATATGCATGGCGAAGAGGGTTTCCAAAGATATTATGCGGTTCTTTCGTTATTCTCTTTTGCTATGTTGGGATTAGTTGTTGCAACCAACATCTTCCAAATGTATATTTTTTGGGAACTTGTGGGTGTTTCTTCCTTCTTATTAATTAGCTTCTACTATACAAAACCATCTGCTGTTAAAGCTGCGAAAAAGGCGTTTATCGTTACTCGTTTTGCAGATATGTTCTTCTTAATGGGTATTTTGATTCTATCGTTCTACACGCAAACATTCGACTTTGGTCCACTAACAGAGGTTACAAATAATCACGTAGCAATTGTGAGTGAAACAATGGGTGGTGTTACTTTCTGCGGATTGTCTGTGATTTCGATAGCTGTATTTTTAATTTTCTTGGGAGGTGCAGGTAAATCTGCTATGTTCCCATTCCATATTTGGTTGCCAGATGCAATGGAGGGTCCTACTCCGGCTTCGGCTCTTATCCACGCTGCTACTATGGTGGTTGCCGGTGTCTATTTGGTGGCTCGTCTGTTCCCTATCTACTTCTTTGAGGCACATGATGTACTGACCATCATTGCTTACATCGGAGCATTTACAAGTTTGTTTGCTGCTGTTATCGCTTGCACTCAAACGGACATCAAGAGAGTTTTGGCGTTCTCTACCATCTCTCAAATAGCCTACATGATGGTTGCTTTAGGTGTATCCGGCTACGAGGGTAGCGATGGGTTAGGTTTCACCGCCTCTATGTGGCACTTATTCACTCACGCAATGTTCAAAGCTACTTTGTTCCTCGCTGCAGGTTGCGTAATTCATGCTGTTCATAGCAACGAGATGGATGCAATGGGTAACTTAAGAAAACATTTAAAAATCACTCATATTGCTTTCTTAATTGCTTGTTTGGCTATCGCCGGCATTCCTATCTTCTCGGGATTCTTCTCTAAAGACGAAATTTTGGTAGCAGCTCACGAGGCTTCTCCGGTAATTTACTGGTGCCAAACTTTAGTTGCCGGTTTGACTGCCTTCTACATGTTTAGATTGTATTACAGAATATTCTGGTACAACGAACCTGATTATGGTCATCACACTCCTCATGAGTCTCCTGCTAACATGTGGATTCCACTAATGGTTCTTACTGTATATACTTGTACAAGTGGTTTCTTCCCTTTCACAGAGTATATCTCTCCGGACTTGATGGGATTTGAATCTCACATTCATTGGAATATTGCTATTCCAAGTGTTATTGTGGCTCTTATCGGTATCGGTATCGCAACATTTATGTACAAGAAGAAAACCGAATATCCTGATAAAGTGGTTGCTTGTATCAAAAACACTTACCACTATGCCTACAACAAGTTCTATATTGACGAAGTATATCTATTCATTACGCATAAAATCATTTATAAATGTATCTGCGATCCTATTGCATGGTTCGACAGACATATTATAGATGGATTCATGAATTTACTTTCTTGGATTACTAACAAGACTTCTCTTGAAATTAAATCCTTCCAAAGTGGTAATGTTCAGCAATATGCTTGGGTATTTATATTGGGAGTGTTATCAATCGTTGCATTGACTATTTATTTATAATCGAAAAAGAGTACGACAATGAATATATTATCTTTATTTGTAATTATTCCACTCATTATGATGGCCATCATCTTCTGCATTGATAGCGAAAAAAAGAGTATGATCCGTATGGTAATGTCAATAGGTGGATTTGCGCTATTGGCTACTTCGGCTTACCTGACAGTGGAATACTTGGCTGCGCGCGAAGCGGGTGATATGGCAGAATTTTTGTTTACAGATTCTATCTTGTGGTATGAAACTTTTAACATTCACTACGCAGTCGGTGTAGATGGCGTTTCTGTTGCCATGTTGCTACTATCGTCTATCGTTGTAATTACAGGAGTTTTTGTTTCTTATAGTATAGAGGAACAAACGAAAGAATACTTCTTGTGGTTCTTGTTATTATCTATCGGTGTGTACGGATTCTTTATCTCATTGGATTTGTTCACTATGTTCTTATTCTACGAGGTTGCGCTTATCCCTATGTATCTTCTAATCGGACTTTGGGGAAGTGGTAAAAAAGAGTATTCTGCCATGAAGCTTACACTTATGTTGATGGGTGGTTCTGCTTTCTTGATGGTGGGTATTTTTGGAATCTACTACCTTTCTGTTCCGGAAGGTGGCTCACTAACTTTCAATATTCAAGAGATTGCGGCAAATGTTACTACTCTGAAAGAACAAGGGGCTGATAATAGTTGGCAATACATCTTCTTCCCTCTTACATTCGTAGGTTTCGGAGTTTTGGGTGCTATGTTCCCTTTCCATACATGGTCTCCGGATGGTCATGCTTCTGCTCCAACCGCTGTTTCTATGTTGCACGCCGGAGTATTGATGAAATTAGGAGGTTATGGTTGCTTCAGAGTGGCTATGTACCTAATGCCTGATGCTGCAAATGATTTGGCTTGGATATTTATTATTTTAACCGGTATTAGTGTTGTGTATGGTGCTTATAGTGCTTGTGTACAGACCGACTTAAAATACATCAATGCATACTCTTCGGTTAGTCACTGCGGTTTGGTTTTATTTGCTCTCCTAATGATGAATAAAACAGCCATGACAGGTGCTATTCTTCAAATGGTTTCTCACGGTTTGATGACTGCACTATTCTTTGCTTTGATTGGTATGATTTACGGAAGAACTCACACAAGAGATATTCGTGAAATGGGCGGTCTGATGAAAGTTATGCCGGTTCTTTGTGTTTGCTACGTAATTGCAGGTTTAGCTTCTTTGGGATTACCCGGATTAAGTGGTTTTGTAGCGGAAATGACAATTTTTGTAGGTGCATTTGAACACGAGGATATGTTCCATCGCGTATTTGTTATCCTTGGTTGTACTTCCATCGTAATCACCGCAGTCTATATCCTTCGCGTTGTGGGTAAAATATTGTTTGGTCCGATTCAAGACGAGCATCATGCTGCTTTAACAGATGCTATATGGTACGAAAAGATCGCAATATTTACTTTGATCTTTGCAATAGCTGCTATCGGTATGGCTCCTCTTTGGTTGTCAAATATGATTGCTGGCGGAATTGAAAATATCGTAAAATTATTCTAATTGAAAAGTTCTTAGAACATAAATATAGAAAGTATGGATTATAGCAATTTTATTATAATGAACCACGAACTATCATTGGTGGTGGTTTTAGTTGCTCTATTATTGGCAGATTTATTTGGAAAGAACAAAAGGATTTTTCAATTCTTTGCCATGGGGCTGTTTTTGGTACATACCGTTTTAGGGTTTACCCATTGGAATATTGGCGAAGCTACTGCATTCTCCGGAATGTACGTTACTTCTGAGATTCACGTCTTAGTAAAAAATATTCTAAATATTGGTACTTTAATCGTCTTTATTTTTGCTTTTTATTGGAACGAAAACAAGAATAGAAATCAAGTGGGTGAGTTCTACTTCTTAACTCTCTCTACCCTGTTGGGTATGTACTTCATGGTATCTGCAGAACATTTCTTATTGTTCTACATTGGATTAGAAACGGCTTCTATTCCTATGGCTACCTTGGTTGCTTTCAACAAGAACAAAAAAGAGTCTGCAGAAGCGGCTGCCAAATATATTCTAACAGCAGCCTTCTCTTCTGCCGTAATGTTGTTTGGTATCTCCTTAATGTACGGAGCTTGTGGTTCTCTATACTACGGAGATATATTGATAAAATTCCAAACTACTCCTCTGCACATTATGGCTCTTATCTTTATGTTTGCCGGTATTGGATTTAAGATTTCTTTGGTTCCTTTCCACTTATGGACTGCCGATACTTATGAAGGTGCTCCTACATCCGTTACTGCCTACTTGTCTGTAATCTCAAAAGGTGCTGCTGCTTTTGCTCTGCTATGCATCATGATTAAGGCATTCGCTAACTATCCTGATACTTGGCAAAATTTCTTATGGTGGATAATTGTAATCACTATTACAATTGGTAACTTGTTCGCTTTAAGACAGAAAAACATGAAGAGATTCTTGGCTTTCTCTTCAATTTCTCAAGCCGGTTACATCATGTTGGGTGTTATTGCTGGTACTCCTCAAGGTATGGCTGCAATGGTTTACTACGTGTTTATTTACTTGTTCACCAACTTGGCTGCATTTGGAGTTATTTCGGCTATCGAAAATAAATCAGATAAATTGACAATGGACGACTACAACGGTTTGTATAGCACAAATCCTAAATTGTCGTTTGTTATGATGTTGGCAATGTTCTCTTTAGGAGGTATCCCTCCGTTCGCCGGATTCTTTAGTAAATTCTTTATATTTGCTGCCGCTGCAGAACAAGGTCAATATTTGTTAGTATTTTTAGCATTACTAAATACTATCATCTCATTGTGCTACTACTTATGGGTGGTTAAGGCTATGTTTATTAACAAGTCTGAAAATCCAATCCCTGCATTTAATAGCGATAATATGACAAAAATCGGTCTAATCATTTGCACGGTTGCTATGATTATTCTTGGATTTATTAGTCCTATTTATGATAAAATTATCGCTATCTCTTTTGGTATGTAATCGTTACATCAGATAAAAAAAAATCCGGTCCCAATTGCGAACCGGATTTTTTTTATGTATTATTCTGAACAATCAAAAAAAAGAAGTAATTTTGCAAAAATTTGGATTATATACAAAGGGTTAGCCTCACTGAAAATAGATTCAAATTTTCACTAATTAGGAAATAAAGAACTATCAATTTATGATAAGAAGAGATATTTTTTACGTTGTACTACTAATAGCCATGACTCTTGAGTTTTGCATTCCTATATACGGAATAGAAACAAAATATGAGAATGGTTACACAATGGAAAAATCACAAGTAAATACAAATAAAAAGGAAGATGGTGTTAGTTTGCTTACCGACTCTTTCGCCTACTCCACTCCCAATAAGACTTTTTGTGGACAATTTAAGGAGTTGCTGGATTTTGACTCTACTATAATAAAAAAAGATTGGAGCAATTGGAATATAGAGGGGCAGTTTACTCAAACCGCTAAGGGTTCTATAATTTTTTCTCACGAGGGGAAATTATACATTGCAAAAATTACAGAAGATAATCAATGGGGGAAACCCGAAAAATTGAAAATCAAAGGAATGGGGAAACGTCGTGTTACAATGAGAGGTAGTTCCTTATTCTATAGAAGTTGGAGATACCCGGAAGAAGACGCTATCGTAATGTACAATCCGCACTTGAGTAAAGATGGGAAACGATTATTCTACGCCTCCAATTATTACGGCACTAAGGGAAATTTAGACATCTGGTACTCTGATATGATCGAAGGTAAAGAGAATGAGTGGAATGAGCCTGTCAACATGGGAGATTCAATTAATAGTGCTTCCAACGAGAATTATCCATTCATTCATGATGAGTTTCTTTACTTTTCTTCTGACAAAAAAGACTCTCTCAAAGGAAGTAACATCTACAAACATAACTTAACAACTCAAGAATCTCACCTATTGGCAGAACCTTTCAATTCTGATGAGGATGATTACAATATGGTTGGAGATGGTAAGCACCTCTTCTTAGTTTCTAATAGAGATGGGAATCCGGACATTTACTATCCGGAACAAATTTTTATTGCTGCAACAGATTCTATCGTTGCAGACAGTCTTGGAGATAATTCTGTAAAAGATGATAGTCTATTAGCAAATAATGATGATAATGCAATTAAAAACATCAATAATAATGGTGACAATCAATCTAATATAGATTCTGGTCAGGCTCAAAAACTTGAATTCCAGAATATCAACGTTTGTATTCTATACTTTATCTTCGACCAAGATAATTTTATAGATGATTACAAAAAAGAGATTGAAATGATCATGAATTTTATTGACTATCATAAGGGAGCGAACTTTAAAATCACAGGACATACAGATACTCGTGGAAGTATTGAGTATAACCAAAGATTATCTGAACGTCGTGCTCAAAAATTAAAAAGTATTTTAATGAATAAAGGAGTGGATGGAAAAAGATTAAACACTGTGGGACGTAGCGAATTGGAATTAGCCATTCCTAATGCTCGCAACGAAAAAGAGCATCTACTCAATCGTCGTGTCGTAATCGAAAAAATTGAAAAATAGTTAGAATGAAAAAATTAAATATATATATAGGGAATAGTTCAAATTTACTTTTCTTCCGAACTTTTGATATCGGAATAAAACTTCTCTTAATCTGCATGATTTTTACTTTTAATGCGGTAATTACTCCCCTTTTAGCACAGCAAGATTTGCATTTTACTCAACAAATATTTTCACGTATGAATGTCAATCCTGCTGCAACAGGTAATACAGCTGATGTCGATATATTCTTGTTGGGTCGTTTGCAATGGTTAGGAGTTGATGATGCTCCAAAGTCAACCTTACTGAACGCAAGCAACTATTTTGAAAAGATAAAATCCGGAGTTGGATTGTCTATCTCGTTTGATAAACTCGGGATCGGACATAGTAGCACCGATATTAAAGCTGCCTACTCTTTTCAGTTAGATTTAAATGACAAATGGGTTTTGGCAATGGGGGTATCCGGCGGTGCATTTATTGGTAGTTATAATCCTTTGGCCAACTCTCTTGTGGACGAGACGGAAAGGGATCAAATGGATAACTACAAAGAACGAGAAACTGTGGTGACGCCCGACTTTAACATCGGTATTGAAGCCAACTCTTTGAATTGGACATTGGGATTTTCGGTCACTCACCTTCTCAATAGCGAATCTACATCATACGCATCGGACAGACATATATATGCATACGCATCAAGAGCAATTATGTTTAATCCACAATGGGATATGCTGATAAATTTAGCTTACATGAATAGGAATAAAGTCCATCTTCCTGAATTAGGTGTTATGGGCTTTTATCAACGATTTATTTGGGGTGGTTTTTCATGGCGTCCGGATGTCGTAAACAAGTGTAACCCCTCCTATCTTTCTGTGATGGCAGGAGCTGAACTAAAAATATTCAGATTGGGTTATGTTTACGAATTCGGAGTAGGAAGTAACAACACTTTACCTCCTAACACACACGAAGTCATTATATCCTTCAGAATTCCAAAAAATAAAAAGAATTAGAAGTTCTTTAAAATTTATTTCGAGCCTATTTGAGAGACGTTTTGAAGGTAGGTTCTATAAATTCATTTAGCAGTATTTTTGTTTTTTGAGAAAATTGATGTGCTAAAGAAGTGAGCAGTATAACCGACTGACAAACAGTAAGTTGCAGGAATAAATCAAAAAGGATCAAAAAACAGATTAAAAAGTATCTCAAAGATGCTGAAAAATAAGAAAGAATTACAAAAATTCAAAAGCAGACTAAAACCGACTAAGATGACATCCGCTGCGGAGAAGATAAAAAGATGAAATATTGTTCATAATAAAAGTGAAAATAAGATTTTCATATAGCAAAAATCATTATATTTGTTCAAAATTCAGTTTTATTCCTGAATACATTAGAAAATTTTTGTTTTATCTATAATATAACAATTAAATAAAATGGCAGAAAATACAAAACCATCAAGCGAAAAGTTGAAGGCTCTTCAGCTTGCTATGGAAAAAATCGAAAAAGATCATGGGAAAGGAACCATCATGAAGATGGGTAATGAGAAAATTGAGGAGATACCTGTTATATCCAGTGGTTCATTAGGTTTGGATTTGGCATTAGGAGTAGGAGGATATCCAAGAGGAAGGGTGATTGAAATCTTCGGACCTGAATCTTCAGGAAAGACTACATTGGCTATTCATGCAATTGCCGAAGCTCAGAAAAATGGTGGAATTGCCGCAATCATAGATGCAGAACATGCTTTCGACCGTTTTTATGCAGAGAAATTGGGAGTGGATATTGAGAACCTACTTATATCTCAACCGGACAATGGTGAACAAGCCTTGGAAATTGCTGACCAACTTATCCGCTCTTCTGCCATCGATATTGTGGTAATTGACTCTGTGGCCGCTCTTACTCCTAAAGCTGAAATCGAAGGAGATATGGGCGACTCTAAGATGGGACTTCAAGCAAGATTGATGTCTCAAGCTTTGCGTAAACTAACCGGAAGCATCAACAAAACAAATACTACTTGTATATTTATCAACCAATTAAGAGAAAAAATTGGTGTAATGTTCGGAAATCCGGAAACTACAACCGGTGGTAATGCACTTAAATTTTATGCTTCTGTACGCCTTGATATAAGAAAAACCGGTCAAATCAAAGATGGTGACAACGTTATCGGAAATCAAACTCGAGTAAAGGTCGTTAAAAATAAAGTGGCTCCTCCGTTCAGAAAAGCTGAATTTGACATTATGTTTGGTGAGGGAGTATCTTTGATTGGTGAACTTATCGACTTAGGTGTAGAGTTTGGAATTGTAAAGAAAAGCGGTTCATGGTTTAGCTACGGCGATACCAAATTAGCTCAAGGTAGAGACGCCACTAAAGAGTTATTAAAAGATAATCCTGAGTTGGCAGAAGAAATCCAAGCAAAGGTTCGCGCAGCTGCCAAAGGAAAAAGTGAAAACTAATAATCTATTTTGGGGTAAAACTATAAATTAGGTCGAAATAACATACTTCTTATTCTGCCTAATTTATAGATGTTACCTAAAATAATTATAATCTATGGGACAATCAGTAAAAACTGAAATATATGCAGAAAAGGCTATTTTGGTAGGATTGATAACCGGCCAACAAAATGAACAAAAAGCAACTGAATACATCAATGAGTTAGCATTTTTGGCAGAAACGGCAGGAGCTTATCCTCAAAAGTTTTTTATGCAAAAATTGGAATATCCGAACCCTAATACATTTGTGGGACCGGGAAAACTGGAGGAGATTAAAGCCTACATCAAAGAGCAGGAAGAGAGCGAAAATGAAGTGGGATTGGTGTTGTTTGATGATGAGCTATCTCCAAAACAACTTAGAAATATCGAGAAAGAGTTGAATCTGAAAATTTTGGACAGAACCAGTTTAATTCTTGATATATTTGCTAAAAGGGCACAGACTGCCCACGCCAAAACACAGGTTGAATTGGCGCAATATAAGTACCTTTTACCTCGATTAACCCGAATGTGGACTCACTTGGAAAGGCAACGTGGTGGTATTGGTATGAGAGGTCCCGGTGAAACTCAAATTGAAACAGATAGACGAATCATCTTAAACAAAATTGCTCTCTTAAAAGAGGAACTTAAATCCATTGATAAACAAAAGGTTATACAACGAAAAAACAGAGGTAAAATGGTTCGCGTTGCATTGGTTGGCTACACCAATGTGGGCAAATCAACCTTGATGAATCTTTTAAGTAAGTCGGATGTATTCGCTGAAAATAAGTTATTTGCCACTTTGGATACTACCGTAAGAAAGGTTACGATAGAAAACTTACCTTTCTTGCTGACTGATACAGTGGGATTTATTCGAAAGTTACCTCACGATTTGGTGGAATCGTTTAAATCTACATTGGACGAGGTGAGAGAGGCTGATTTATTGGTTCATGTGGTAGATATCTCCCACCCTACGTTTGAAGACCAAATTGCTGTAGTGGAAAAAACTTTGCAAGAATTAAACACAGAAAATAAACCTACCATATTGGTATTTAATAAAATAGATGCATTTTCATACACTCCTAAAGAGGAGGATGATTTGACACCTAAAACGAAAGAAAATATTAGTTTAGATGAACTAAAAAATACATGGATGTCAAAACTAAACGAAAATTGCATCTTTATATCTGCTCATGAAAGAAGCAACATTGATGAATTTAAAGCGCTTCTATATCAAAAGGTAAAAGAGATTCATATCACTCGATTCCCGTACAATGATTTCATCTATCAAATTTATGATGAAAATGCGGAAGAGATTAAATAACAACATTTAATATTCAAGAGAATGAACGCATATAGAAATCTAAACGAAAAAGAAATACAAATCCTGACAAGCCAAAATTGCTCTGCGGAGAGTTGGGATAGCATCAAGGTAAAAGAGGGATTTGATGCGCACAAGGTCGTCAATACTAAATTTACCGGTACTATTAAATTGGGTAATTTTAATAATTGCTATTGTTTGGAAGGCGGTCTAAAGAGAGAGTCCGGTATCTATAATGCAAAAATTCATAATTGTACTATCGGAGATGATGTTTATATAGGTGATATCAGGAACTATATTGCTAACTACCAAATTGGAAATAATACTTACATTGAAAATATTGATCTATTGGTAGTAACAAAAAAGAGTTCTTTTGGAAATGGCACATTAGTTGCTACCCTAAATGAAGGTGGCGGACGCGAAGTTCCTATTTGCGATATTTTGTCGGCTCATACTGCCTACATGATGTCATTGTATCGCCATAGCAAAACTTTGATTGGAAATATTCATAAATTAATCGAAAAATATTGCGATAGCGTAACGTCTGAGGTAGGAATTATTGGCAATAATGTTATCATTAAAAATTGTGGCACCATCAAAAATGTAAAAATCGGAGATAATGCCTCTTTAGAAAGTGCATCAGAGTTGGTGAATGGAAGCATCAACAGTAACGCTTCTGCACCTGTATTCATCGGTACAAAGGTGATTGCAAAGGATTTTATCATATCTTCCGGAAGTGAAATAACAGAGGGGGCGATGATTGACCGATGCTTTGTCGGACAGGCTTGTCAAATCGGGAAACAATATTCTGCAACTGACACTTTGTTTTTCTGCAATTGTCAAGGTTTTCACGGGGAATCGGCCTCAATTTTTGCCGGACCGTTCACCGTTTCTCACCATAAATCAAGTTTGTTGATTGCTGGTATGTTTTCTTTCTTGAATGCCGGTTCCGGAAGTAACCAAAGTAATCACATGTACAAATTAGGTCCTATTCATCAGGGTATCGTAGAAAGGGGTTCTAAAACCACCAGCGACTCCTACATCCTTTGGCCTGCCAAAATAGGAGCTTTTACACTGATTATGGGTCGCCATACCGATCATCCGGACACTACCAACCTGCCATTCTCTTACTTGATTGAGCACGATAACGAGTCGCGATTGGTTCCGGGGGCTAATCTTAGAAGCGTGGGAACAATTCGTGACGCTCAAAAATGGCCTAAGCGAGACAAAAGAACAGATCCCAACAAATTAGACCAAATCAACTTTAATCTGTTGAGTCCTTACACAATTCAAAAAATGGTGGAGGGAATTAACATATTGAAATCGCTTCAGAAAATTGCCGGATTTGATTGCGAAAAATATTATTACCACAATACTGTAATTAAAATCTCTTCACTAAAAAAAGGTATGCAACTTTATAGCATGGGGATAACAAAGTTCTTGGGTAATTCGATTATCAAACGATTGGAAAATACTCGATTCAAATCAATCGAAGAGATTCGTGAACGGCTGAAACCAGATACCGAATACGGACTTGGAGAGTGGGTGGATATGGCCGGCTTGATTCTTCCTAAAAGAATTGTTGAAGAGTTGATTCTGAATATCAAAAACGAAAAATATAACTCATTGGATGAGTTGAACACTCAATATGCTCAAATTCAAAATTCATACTACAAATTAGAATGGACATGGGCTATCAAACAGATTGAAATTTCTTTGGACAAAACGATTGATGAAATCACTATTGAAGATATTATCAAATTGGTGAATGATTGGAAAAAGGCTGTAATCGACTTGGATAATATCTTGTATGAAGATGCTAAAAAAGAGTTTACACTAACCGTTCAAACCGGATTTGGTGCTGATGGTGATGACGAAGAAAAACAAAAGGATTTTGAAAATGTGAGAGGTGTATTCAATAGCAATCCTTTCGTATTAGAGGTGAAAGATCATATTTTGAGAAAAGAGGCTTTAGGTAACGAGTTAATTGAAAGAATAAAAGATATATAAACAATGGAGAATAAAAACATTATATCAATTCGTTCTGAAAATTATTTTGAGACAATATGGGTGGCCATCGGATTCATTTCTTATGTTTCATCTTTGGCAATTGTCATAATTTGGCTCTACTATTTCTTTCAAGATCCTACCTTGAAATTTAGCGAACAAATTGTGGATTTTCTTTGCTTTGAATTTCCTATTATCCTGCTTCTTTGTGCCATTGGAACTGTTTTAATGTGTACTAAAAAATTGTTTGAATTTAATCCGGATACCAAGGAGTTAAGAGAGGGATACTATTTATTTAAGTGGGAAAAAGGCGACTGGAAACCTTTAAATCCGCAGTGCAGCCACATCGCTTTTCAACGCTATAATGAGGTGGCAAATTATAATTTTGGCGGAATTTTTAACAAGCAGGTTAAAAGTCATATTTACGACTTGCGCTTTATCTATCCTAACAACTCTTTTAAATCGATTATCGCAAGAAGTGATTTTCAGTCAGTTGCCAAAATGGTTATCTTGGGAAAGGTAATGAGCAAAGTGTATAACGTCCCTTTCTACGACTATGTGAAAGAGTTGTTGATCCAACAAAACAAATTGGATTTCCACAATCAACTATCATGAAAAAAATTGGTTTATTGTCTGATATACATGGTTATTGGGACCCTAAATTTGCCCACTACTTCTCATCCTGCGATGAAATTTGGATTGCCGGTGATATCGGAGAGATCAACGTGGTGGAAAATTTAGAAAAGATAAAACCTGTAAAAGCTGTTTACGGAAATATAGATTGCGGAGAGGTGCGTTCGCGATTTCATAAAACCATCTCTTTTATGGTAGAAGAGGTAAAAGTGATTATGACTCACATTGGAGGTTATCCTGGGAAGTATGCACCGGGTATCAAAGCTCTGCTCTACCAAGAGAAACCGGACCTGTTTGTTTGTGGGCACTCACATATTCTTAAAGCGATGTTCGACCGTGAATTAAGAATCATGCACCTAAATCCCGGTGCTGCAGGCACATACGGATTTCATAAAGTACGAACCTTGATGCGCTTTGAAATCGAGGGTAAAAAAATCCAAAA
Organism: Bacteroidales bacterium; assembly: GCA_015061185.1. GTDB lineage: Bacteria > Bacteroidota > Bacteroidia > Bacteroidales > Paludibacteraceae > UBA1181. The sequence continues at coordinate 7,864 of SUWZ01000029.1, read as the reverse complement.
TTTAGAAGTGATTGAATTGAGAGAGAGTTAGATTTGTGAGTTAATTATCACAAATCGAAAAATATTTCTCAAGAACCAAAAGAGCAATAATCTCTTCCCTCTCCTTATCCTTAAACTGCTCCACCCATTCATGCGCATGAGCAATAATAGCTTCAGCCTCAACAATATGCGAAGAGTAATAATCAAGCTTCTCTTCCAAGTCAGAAAAGTCCTCTTTCACCTCAATATAATGATAGTTCGGAAGCAATTTCCCCTCCATAAACCATGTCTCGTAATTAGGGCGAGGCATCACGGCAATAGAGTTGGAAGACATCACCCACTTAAGGTTGCTTGCCACATCATTCCCTTCGAGAGCCAAGATATAGCGAAAGTTCAAATGCTCTTGAATGGTCATTTTCCCAGCCTTCCACTCAGGTTTAGGAGGATTCTTTTCTATGGCACCTACATCTATGCGAGGATGTCCAAAAAATTGGGTCATAAACTCTTGTCGGATGGCCTTGCCACTCACCTTCCCCCTAAAGATTGCTTTATCTTCTTTTTCCGCAAACAACCTTCTATCATCCACAAAAATAAAATGACGCACCTTATCCAACTTTAAAACTACTGAATTGGCGTTATCCCCATCAATAGGACGACTTTTAACCAATGATGGATATTTAGGTACCCAAGTTACATCTCCAAACTCCGAGAGCCATTTATAGTGCGTCGGGAAATAGCGAAGAAACTCATAACTATCAAAAAAATAGACTGAAGAAGATTTATTGTTTTTTAGTGTATGCTCCCCTATCGTCATGGCATTGGCCGGCAATGCAACATGACCCGACAATTTATTATAATACTCCACACGCTCGCATATATAGTCCCAATCCGACCGTTTTTTAGCCTTGGCAAGAATCGATTTCAAACGCCTTCGAGCAATGAACTTAGGCGAAAAATAGATTAGATAACTCCTTAAGAAATAGAGCCATTTAGGATTTTTTCCACTATTAAAAATATAGGACAATTTATTCATTTTGAAGTCTGATATATTAACAATCTAACAACAGAACAAAGGTAATAAATTTCTGATAGCGAGCAATCACCAACAAGAATCACCTAAAATTAAAATTACTATTTGAAATAATAAATTATTTAACTTACTTTGTAGATAAATAAGTCCAAGCGGTGTTGGGGGCATACCCCATCAACCCAATAGGACAAGACATATTAAAAGGCGTTTACTACGCTTTGGTTTTGACGTTCTGAAATCGTAGGAAAATTTCAAGATACAAATCAAAAACCAAGCAACGTGAATGCCCCGTGGGTATGTTATACATGCCGCAATATGCCTATAGCCATTGGTGTACTTGTATGCCAATGGCAACATAGGGCATATGCGGATTGTTATAGATACCGGCGTGGGGTCTGACGTTGTTCGTTTCGATTTGTATGGCCATTCCTACGAGCCTCAGAACGTGGAGCGAGCGACAGTGCAGGGCTTCACGCTTTTTTTGTGTCTGTAGGTATGGTATAAAATAGAAACTATGGGTTGCCGAAGTCCAAACCCCTAAACTTTGCTTCATTATGAGTACAAAGTTTTTTAATAATGGACAGGGCAATACACTTTTTGACAAACTAAAAGGCATTGCTTCCGGAATGGCAACTTTTGACAGATTTTTAGCTGTAGTTGGATTCTTTCGTTCTTCCGGTTACTTCAAACTAAGAAAGGATTTAGGTAATGTTTCTGAAATTAAAATTTTAGTAGGAATCAATATCGATAATATTTTTCGCAAACACAATAAAGCTCTTCTGATGTTTGCAAACGAAGAGAAAGCCAAAGAGATTTATGAAAACTTTTTTTACGATGACATAATCAAATCGCACTATTCACAAGAGGTTGAAGAGGGTATTTTGCAAATGTGCGACGATCTTCTCTCCGGACGGCTACAAATGCGTATACATGCCAATAAAAACCTTCATGCTAAATTCTATTTATGTCTGCCGCAAAATCATAGCGAACACAGTGATGGCTGGGTAATTATGGGGTCATCCAATATTTCCGAATCAGGCTTAGGCATCAAGCAACCACCTCAATACGAATTGAATGTAGCAATGAAAGATTATGATGATGTAAAGTTTTGCTACGATGAATTTAACAATCTTTGGGAAAATGCAGTTGCCTTGACTGCCGAAGATATTAATAAATTTCAGAATAACACCTATCTAGGCTACCAACCTACTCCATACGAATTATACATCAAAGTGCTGATAGATACATTTGGCGACCAAGTAGAAGACGATTTTTCCATACAATTGCCAGATGGTATTAAAGACCTGAAATATCAAAAGGATGCAGTTATCCAAGGATACCAAATGCTGATGCAACACAATGGTCTATTTTTGGCGGATGTGGTTGGTTTAGGTAAAACTATGATTGCCACCATGATTGCAAAAAGGTTTGTGGAAGCTAATGGAAAAAACACCAATATCCTGGTGGTCTTCCCTCCTGCTCTTGAGGATAACTGGAGAAGTACGTTCAAGTTATTCGGCATCTTGAAAAAAGCTCAATTCATCACAAATGGAAGTCTCTCTAAAATTCTTGAAGGACGAAATCAATACAAAGATAAAGAGGAGTTCGATCTGATTATTGTGGATGAAGCTCATGGTTTCCGAAGCGATAGCTCCGGCAAATACGATGAATTACAGAAAATCTGTAAATCTGCTTGCTCCAACATGGGACTATTGAAAAGTAGTCGTAAAAAGATTATGCTTCTTTCTGCAACCCCGTTGAACAATCGTCCTGAAGATTTGCTAAATCAATTATTGTTGTTTCAAAATAGCCAAAACTGTACAATTGATGGTATTCCTAACCTCAAGAGATTCTTTTTCCCATTAAATGAAAAGTACAAAAAATTGATGCGAGAGCGAGACAAAAGCGATGTCACATCAGAGGTAGATGCTATATACGAAGAGATACGAAGCAAGGTAATTGATAAAGTGACTGTCAGACGTACGAGAAACAATATCATAAACGATGAAGATTATAGAGCTGATATTGAATCTCAAGGAATTGCATTTCCTAACATTCTTCCGCCGAATGAGTTGGAGTATCAAATGGACAACGATACTAGCGAACGATTCTACAAAACACTAAAAGAGCTTACGGATGGAAAATCGAAAGAAAATCCTTTGGGAAAGGGCCTAAATTACGCACGTTACCGAGCAGTAGAATTTTTAAAGCCTGAACTTCGCGAAAAATACAAAAATGCAGAACACGTGGGTCAGTCGTTGGCAGGTATCTATCGAGTACACATGGTAAAACGCTTGGAGAGTAGTTTTCATGCTTTCAAACGATCATTACAAACTCTTCTAAGAATCACCAAAGACATGATAAAGATGTTTAAAGAAAACAAAGTAATCATTGCACGTGATTTAAAAATAAAAGATCTGCAAGCCAAAGATATGGAATTAGATGAAATCCTTGAATATGCAATAGAAAAAGGATATAACAGTGAAGATATTCTTTACACAGCAGACGATTTTATGCCAGAATTTATAGAAATGCTCCATCATGACAGAGTGATTTTGGAAGACCTGAATGAAGACTGGGCAAAAGAGAATGATGATCCAAAGTTTGATAAGTTCCAAGAGAATCTTACTAATGTATTCTTTGATACAACCATCAATCCATCAGGGAAATTAGTCATATTCTCTGAAAGTGTGGACACTCTGAATTATCTATATGACAGATTAACGAATGAAATGGGTCATACAGATGTATTGATGGTGACAGCCTCTAACCGCAACCGCTTAGGACAGACTATTAAAGAAAACTTTGATGCGAATTTTGATAGCGATTCAATGAGGTACAACATCATTATCACCTCTGATGTATTGGCTGAAGGTGTTAACTTGCATCGTTCCAATGTAATTGTCAATTACGACTCCCCTTGGAATGCCACTCGACTGATGCAACGTATCGGTCGCGTAAACCGCATTGGCTCTTCGGCTCCAAATATTTACAACTATATGTTCTACCCATCACAACAAGGTGACAAAGAGATAAAGTTATACAAAAACGCACTTGTCAAGTTACAAGGTTTTCATTCTGCATTTGGCGAAGATGCACAAATCTATTCCAGAGAGGAAATAGTAAAGGAGTTCCAAATGTTTGATAACAACATTAAGGATAGCATCGATAAAAAGATTGCCCTATTGAGAGAGGTTCGAGAACTATACAATAACAACCGAGAATTGTACCATAAAATCAAAAAACTCCCCATGAAGAGTCGGGTTATGCGAGATATCGGAAAACACGATGGTAAAACTGTGATATTTATCTCTTCCAACGTAAAAACAGAGTTTTATTTGGCCTCGTCAAAAGGAGTTAATGTGATTGACTTCCTTGATGCTGTAAACTACTTAAAAGCTACCCCAGAAGAGAAACCAGCTCCATTCATAAATACAGAAGAACACTACAATTATGTAACAAAAGCAAAAGAGAAATATACAACCGAATACATCGAGGTGGCTGATAGTTCATCTATCAATCGGACAGACCTTGACAAAACGGCTCAAGAAGCAAATAGATTTTTACGAACAATCAAACAGGTTTCGTCTGACATAGAACTAAAAGGCAAATGTGACAAACTGACGCAATACATCGAAGAGGGAATCTATTCTAAACTGCCACGAGCATTAAAAACACTGTCTCGAGAGTACAAAAATGATCGATTGAAAATAAAAGAGGAAGAATACAAAATAGAAAATAGAATTTCCGAGTTGCTCAATGAATATCAAACCATGGACAATGAGGAACTACATGAAAAAATGGATATTTCCGATCCTCAAATCATTATCAGTGAAACATTTATTTAAAACAAAACGATTCTGTACTAACTTTTAAAATTCGATACACCATGACAACAACATACACACAAGATTCATTGAGACATCTATTTCAGTCAGCTTTTAATTTAGAAGAGTGGTACCATATACTTCAATACCTTTTCAGCGCAAAAGAGTTGAAAGAAAAGCCCGAAAAAATCAAAGGAGACTCAACAGAAGAAGGTTACTATTTGGGCAACATAGAAACTACAGACAGTTATCGCATAGGATTGTTTCATTACAAAATTCAAGAAGGTTCTGTAGCGAATAAACGAGTAGGACTACGCAACTTAGTAAAGTCATTTATCAATGCTAATTGGGGTGAGTTTGATGCAGCTTTGGTCGTTTTCAGCGATGACTGCCATTGGCGACTATCTTTTATTTGCGACATAAAAGGAGAAGAGACCGCTGCAAAAAGGTTTACATACGTGTTTGGGAATAAAGAAAATTACTACAACACTCCAGTAGGACGTTTTATAAACTTGCAAAATAAAGGAATTTCGTTCAAAAATTTGACTGAAACCTTTTCAGTTGAAGCATTAACAAAAGAATTTTACAGCGACCTATTTCAATGGTATCAATGGGCAGTAAGTACAGAATCTAATATAACATTCCCTAACTATACTCAAATTGAAGATGATGATAGGGAAAATATTGATATTAAAATCATTCGAATGATTACAAGAATAATGTTCGTATGGTTTATAAAACAAAAAAAATTAGTTCCAGAAAAAATTTTTGACAAAGAATATCTATCATCCATATTAAAAGATTTTGATTGTCAATCAGAAACAGATGGTACATACTACAATGCAATATTGCAAAACTTATTTTTTGCAACTTTAAATAGAGCTATAGTTGATGAAGAGGGAAATCAAAGACGATTTGCACAAAACAAAAATAGCAGAGATTTAAAAACACTTTACAGATATGCTGAATTATTTAAAATTAGTGAAACTGAAACAATAAAAATATTTGAAGAAGTACCTTTCTTAAATGGTGGATTATTCGAATGTCTTGATAAAACAAAAACACTTGATGGAGCAGAAAAATCTTTCAATTATGACGGTTTTAGTAGAAATGAAGCAAAATTTGCTAATGGAAGATACAAATATCGAGCAGTCGTCCCCAATGCTTTATTTTTCAAGCCTGAAACAGGACTATTTTCAATTCTCAATAGATATAATTTCACTATAGAAGAAAATACTCCCAATGAGCAACAAGTAGCACTTGATCCTGAATTACTGGGCAAAGTTTTTGAAAACTTGTTAGGAGCATACAACCCGGAAACAAAAGAAACTGCTCGTAACCAAAGTGGTTCTTTTTACACTCCAAGAGAAATGGTTAACTATATGGTTAACGAAAGTTTAATAGCATACTTGGGAGATAATGATTTTATTCGTTCCATCTTCAGTGACAAATTTGTTTTTGACATATCAAAAGAGATAGAATACAAAGAAATAGCCGAAAAATTAAAACAGATAAAAATATTAGACCCTGCTTGCGGTTCTGGAGCCTTCCCTATGGGACTTCTAAATCGGATGGTAGATATTTTAGAAAGAATTTCTCCAAGTGAAAACAAATATAATCTTAAACTATCAATAATAGAAAATTGTTTGTACGGGTCAGATATACAAAGCATAGCTGCACAAATTACAAAGTTACGATTCTTTATTTCGCTAATATGCGATTGTGAAAAAGATAGTACGAAACCCAATTTTGGCATACCTACTCTGCCGAATTTAGAAACTAAATTTGTTACAGCTGATACATTAATAGCAAAAAAAGAAGAAGAAATTCAAGGTTATTTATTTGGTAATTTTCAAATTGATGCAATTAAGGCAGAATTAGCACAGATTCGACACGAACATTTTTCAGCGAAAACAGCATACAAAAAAAGGATTCTACGTGAAAAGGATCAAAAATTACGAAATGAATTAATCAAACTATTAGCGAATGATAATTATAATTTCGCACCAGAAGACGCTAAACAATTGGCTGAGTGGAATCCTTACGATCAAAATACAGTTAGCCCTTTCTTTGATCCAGAATGGATGTTTGGCGTTTCTGACGGATTTGACGTTGTTATTGGAAATCCTCCGTACGTTCAATTGCAAAACAATGGAGGCGATTTAGCTAAGAAATATGAAAAATGCAACTTCTCTACTTATGCTAAAACAGGAGATATTTATTGTTTATTTTATGAACGAGGATGGCAACTATTAAAACAAAAAGGACATCTCTGTTTTATTACCTCAAACAAATGGATGAGAGCAGGTTATGGAGAAAAAACAAGAGTATTTTTTGCAACAAAAACAGACCCAAAACTTCTCATCGATTTTGCAGGTGTGAAAATTTTTGAAAGTGCTACAGTTGATACAAATATTCTCCTTTTCTCAAAATCTAATAATCAACATAAAACAATTTGTGCTGTTACTAATAAAATCGATAAGAATAGAGTAAAGAATTTGAGCGATTTTGTTCAGCAACAACATACAATCTGTAATTTTTCGAATGAACAAAGTTGGGTCATTTTATCTCCAATAGAACAGAGTATCAAGCAAAAGATTGAGTCAGTAGGAACACCGCTTAAGGATTGGGATATTAAAATCTATCGTGGCATGCTTACTGGCTATAACGATGCCTTCATCATTTCAACAGAAAAACGTGACGAGATATTGGCTAATTGCCAGACTGAAGAAGAGAGGATACGTACGGCTGAACTTATACGACCGATTCTTCGTGGCAGGGATATAAAGAGATACGGATATGATTGGGCAAATCTGTGGCTTATTAACACTCACAATGGTATTAAAGGCGTTAAACCTCGAATTGACGTAAACGATTACCCTGCAGTAAAGGCTCATTTAGACCAATATTGGGATAAAATATCAAAGCGAGCAGATAAGGGCGATACTCCATACAACCTTAGGAACTGCGCTTATTTGGAGGATTTCTTTAAGCCAAAAATTGTGTACCAAGAATTAACACAAGGATG
>SUWZ01000028.1 GCA_015061185.1 Bacteroidales bacterium | reverse complement strand
GTCTTTTGAAGAAGAGACTTCTGCTGTTCTCCTCCATCTTCCACTGTTTGAAGCGACTCCATCGTGCGAGCCAATTGTCTTGTCATCGTAAAGGTGTCTATGATGGCAAGAGTTGCCTCTACAGCTCTTGGAGATTTTAAAATAGTCGCCATTTTCTGTAAAGGCTTTTACATTGTACTTAGAATGACGACCTCTTCCCTCCCTTTGTTCTAAGGTCAAAATTTTTGATCTTAAAACCGAAGATTCCTTTTCATCCAACTCTATAATATAACCTTCCGGAAATTTTAATGGATTATTCTTTACAGCTTGATTCACAATCCTGGTCTCCACACCATAAAGCATGGCAACGTCTCTATCAAGCAAGACATTTTGCCCTCTCACATTCAGCATTAATTTCTCTACTTCGTTTGTAGAGATTAATGATTGTATCTCCTCTCTGCTCATCTTATGTCACAATCTAAACGATTTGTTTTTTCTTTGTTGTATCTCCACATTAGATACGTCTGAAGGAATATATCCTAAAACATAAAAAAACACTTCTTCTGCATCCTTTGCCTTATACACACGCCCAAAGCTCACATCCTCCCTTGCTTCTTTGTAACCTTGCGATTCAACTATTTTACTTAATCTTGACTTATTTTCAAAACCTTTCTCTATCAACATGATGCTTTAAACGATATCGTTGACTTTGATACTTTTTACTTAAAATGCACTTCTACACCTATCATTTTGCCTGAGATAAAATCTTTTTAGCTTCAGCAATTAGTTTTGCAAATTACATCACTTTTTCTGCTCTGAGTGGTTCTATTTTTCTTCAAATCTATCAATCGTTCTACGGCACTCCACACAACGCCCTTTACTGTTTTTTGCTTTAATTCAGACATTATTGAACTTTCGAGAATGCACCACGCACGTTTCAAGTGTCAAGTGGCTGTATGTTTGAAACTTAATCTTGAAACTCATTACCCCTTAACGATAGACAAATAGACCTCTTTGAGTCGAAACAATACCACTTTCAGCAATTCCCATTTCTCATGCAAATGATTAAGGGATTCAACAACATCATCCACCTCAAACGGATAATCATGTGCAACTTCGTTCCTTAATTCTCTCAGAGTCATCCACTCTTGAACGGAAGAAAGTAAATTATAACGTTCAAGCATATTCAAAACATCTCGCATGGGAGCATTCTCAACATCCTCATCCAATAATTGCAACGTATATCGAAACATCTTTGCTCCTAAACAATCTTGCAATTTTGAGAATCTGAATATAAGAAGCTGTTTAAATTTTATTTAAAAAAAAATTTAGAGTTTCACTCTCTTATTTTCGGCATCTTTGAGATTCTTTTTAACCTATTTTTATTCTCCTTTTTTGATAATAGTCCACTATTTTCTGCAAAAGAAGACTAAAAATAGATTTAAAAATCTCTCTCAAATATGCTCGAAATAAAATTTAAACAACTTCTAAATTGATCCAATAATCGAACCTCTTCTGAAGTTAAAAAAGAATAAGAAACAGTTGAAAGAGGAAACATGTTACTCATCAATGAAACACACTCTTCTATTCGAGAAAGATGCTTTTCTGCAATGATAAATTCTCTATGAATTCTTTCTATCAAAATTTTATTTTCAGATTGCATCATTTAACAAAATAGCACCATTAATTATACTTTGAACAAAATCAGACTCTTCATTATCTCCCACTATATCAATCTTCTGATCTCCAAGAACCATTTTTAACTTCGCTCGCATCAAAACTCGCCCCATAAATCCCAACTTCTCTTGAGTCTCTGTTCTGATTAACAAATCGATGTCTCCGCCTCGCTTCGAATCATCAGTGCGAGAACCAAATAAAAATACTTTAACAGACGAGCCATATACCTCTTTGGCAACATCTATAATCTTTTTTATTTCTATTGATGATAATCGCATTAATAATATAAAGCTTCAATTCACCACGTGCGTTCTTTGTGTCATGTTTCAAATTTCAAGTTTCAAGTGTCTGTATTCATCATTTCAAAGTTCTTCATTACAATGTCTCAACACTAAAACCCTCCATTCAAATAAGCTCTTGTTATATAATATGATGGCTCATAGTAAGCACTTGAATTATAGTTGTCTATGACATCACATAAGTCTGAATTATAAACTTCGATTAACCCATCCACATAATTTTCAGAAACAGAATCTATCAAACGAGAATAGACGCTTCCCATTTCGAGGGGAGTGGGAATCTTATCACACAAATTCTTATCCACATTTGTAATATCAAAAGTTCCATTCTGCAAATTAAACTCCTCTATCCACTCAGCCTCAACTTGCAAAGGATTGGAAGAATGAAGAACCTGTGCCAAACTTAAAAAGTGATATAATTTTTCTTTTCCTATTTGGTTTACAACGTATGAATTGCGCTGTTTAATTTTCCTTGCAACTCGTTCTACCATATAGCAGACAAAAAACAAATCATTCGTTGATATTGATTCTTCGGGAAAATATTTGTTTTTCATAAAGTGTAATGGCTTTTGAACGAAATAGTTTTTAAAGCATTCTCGGTGCAAAATACAATCTGATGAGTCGGATACTTATATTTTGCCAACTCCCAAAAAGCCTCTCTCGAAATATTCTTCAGAACAAAGTCCTCCACATAATTCCAAATCGTATCATCAGCCATCGGACCCTCCACTATATCATAATCATGCTCCTTCCCAATTCTGCAATTAGCAACAAAATCAAGCCATTCATCATCCATCTTACTAAAAACCTTAGTTTTCAACGTTTCTGAAGGCTCATAAGTATATACATTTACGCAATGAGTCCCTTTCTTTGTCAATGCCCATCGGACTGCTTGCCTTTCGTACTTAGTGCAATAAAACCCAAAGCCAAAATCTTTATAGAAACCTTGGACTAAAATCTTTGGATTTTTCACAGATTGATTGCTTCCATGATAAATTTCACTCATTTTATCAATACCCTCTTGCATAACAATATAGCAGTCAAATCGAATGTTTAAACATTTCTCTTCTTTTGAACTAACAACCTCTCCTAATCTCGTCCAAATATATCTCTCGTGTAAACCTTATCTTTAACATCATCCAAAATGGAATCATAGCGGTTGGCCACGATGGCATTACTAAGGGACTTAAATTGTTCAAGGTCATTCACCACCTTGCTGCCAAAGAATGTGGTTCCATCCTCCAAAGTCGGTTCATAAATTATCACCATTGCGCCCTTAGCTTTAACACGCTTCATGACACCTTGAATGGAACTTTGACGGAAGTTATCGGAATTGCTCTTCATCGTCAAACGATACACTCCAATTGTCACCTCCTTTTCTCTATCTTGATTGTATCCACTTTGGTCGGTGTAATCATAATATCCTGCTTGTCGAAGAATTTGGTCTGCAATAAAGTCCTTACGAGTACGATTACTTTCCACAATAGCAGTCATCATATTTTGAGGGACATCCTCATAATTGGCCAACAACTGTTTCGTGTCTTTGGGCAAACAATATCCTCCATAGCCAAAACTTGGATTATTATAGTGCGTTCCAATACGCGGATCCAAACCTACACCTTGAATGATGGCTTGCGCATCCATCCCTTTCACTTCTGCATAGGTATCCAACTCGTTGAAATAACTGACACGAAGAGCTAAATAAGTATTGGCAAACAACTTAACAGCTTCTGCCTCCTTCATACCCATAAAAAGGACTTCAACCTCCTCTTTCAAAGCTCCCTCTTGCAATAACCGGGCGAAAGTTTTAGCATAGCTTTCAATGTCAGGATGAGCTACAGCATCTATTGCCCTGTTTTCATCTTCAAAACCATTCGCCTCGATTTTTTTGGGATAACCAACAATAATTCTGGACGGATATAGATTATCATATAAAGCTTTGCTCTCCCTTAAAAACTCCGGAGAAAAAAGCAAATTGAACTTTTTACTTTTTAGAGCGGCTGTTTGAGCAAACTTATCAGCATATTTCACATAAAGATTTCGAGTGTAACCCACAGGAATAGTTGATTTGATTACCATCACTGCATCCGGATTTACCTCTAACACCAAATCAATAACCTCCTCTACATGACTCGTATCAAAATAGTTTTTCACCGGGTCGTAGTTTGTCGGAGCAGCAATCACCACAAAATCCGCATCTGCGTATGCCGACCTTCCATCTAATGTTGCTGACAATCGCAAATCCTTCTCCTTCAGATACTTTTCAATGTAATCATCCTGAATCGGAGACTTCCTTGCGTTGATTAAATCCACCTTTTCCTTCACCACATCGACAGCCACAACATCATGATGCTGAGCCAACAATGTAGCAATACTCAAACCCACATATCCTGTTCCGGCAACTGCAATCTTCAAATTCTCAAAATCTCTCATACAACTTTATACCTTAAATATATAGAAGACTTAACGCCCTTTATACATCTCTTCGTAATACTTTTCGTAATCTCCGCTAAGGATATTATCCATCCACTCCTGATTATCCAAATACCAACGAACCGTTTTTTCGATACCCTCTTCAAACTGAAGACTTGGTTCCCATCCCAACTCGTTCTTGAGTTTTGTAGAATCAATTGCATAACGCAAGTCATGTCCTGCACGGTCTGTCACGTACGTAATCAGATGCTCGCTTGTTCCCTCCGGATTTCCTAACAAACGATCGACAGTCTTAATGATAACCTTAATCAGGTCGATATTTTTCCACTCATTAAATCCGCCAATATTATAGGTATCATTGATTTTACCATTATGGAAAATAACATCGATTGCTCTTGCATGATCAACAACATACAACCAATCTCTCACATTTTCACCTTTACCATAAACCGGAAGAGGTTTTCCCTGACGAATATTATTAATAAACAAAGGAATCAATTTTTCAGGGAACTGATAAGGCCCGTAATTATTAGAACAATTCGTTACAATGGTAGGCAATCCGTATGTATCGTGATACGCACGAACAAAATGATCTGAACTTGCCTTCGAAGCCGAATAAGGAGAGTGAGGATCATACTTTGTTGTTTCGTAGAAAAATCCCTCACCGTATGCAAGATGATGTTCTCCACTTGAAGCCGTGGTTGTAAAAGGAGGTTCAATACCCTCCGGATGAGTCATTTGCAATGCTCCATACACTTCATCCGTTGAAATATGATAAAATCGTTTCCCTTCGAAATCACCATTCCACAACTCTTTTGCAACCTGCAAAAGAGTTAAAGTACCCAACACATTAGTTTTAGCGAAAGTAAATGGGTCGCGAATACTACGGTCCACATGACTCTCTGCCGCCAAATGAATCACATTATCAATCTCGTATTTCTTAAAAATAGATTGAATTGTTTCAAAATCACAAATATCCGCTTTTTCAAAAACATAATTGGAAGCAGACTCTATATCTTTCAAATTTGCCAAATTACCGGCATAAGTCAATTTATCAAGATTTACAATGCGATACTCAGGATATTTATTCACAAAAAGACGCACCACATGAGAACCTATAAACCCGGCTCCTCCGGTCACTAAAATACTTTTCTTAAAGTTCATAAAATAATATTCTTTATTATTGACACAGACTAAACCAAAGCCTGTTTACTCATAAATTTTTTCAAACATATCAGAACTCATCACCATTGAACAGGCTAATACACCATCCAATCTCACCAAAATACGATCTTCTCGTCCGACTTTAACCAACTCACCGGTCAACCCCTTCATAACTCCTGAAGTAACGATAATTTTATCACCTTTCACATACAACAAATCATCTTCCATGCGAAAAGTATCATCAGCCACTCCAACAAAAGCAATAAAATCCTCCATTTGGTTATCCGGAACAACCATCAATTTTCTACCTTTATTCGTATAATCCAACATAAACTGAAGTTTCAAACCCATCTCATTAGGAAGAGACAAGGCTGTAGTTTTGTCAGCATAAACAAATAATACACAAGGAGTCAGCACTACATCCACCTTTTTCTTTCGGTCATGCCACTGTCTAAGTTCTTCTCTTATAGGCAAATAAGCCTTTACTCCTAATTTTAGGATCTTCTCGTAAACCTTCTTCTCATGACGAGCATTGGTTCGCACTACATACCACTTTTTACCCTCTGATTCACCCATTTTGCTCACTTCTTGGCACGCTTCGCGGCCGTTAGTAACATATACTACCGGCCCACAAAATAGACATTTTCAAAATTTACCTATCCTTTTATTCTTGCAAAAGTAATTGAATTTTCATTAGGAAACAAACATTTCTAACACTTTTCTTTATGTAAATTTCTACACTAAAAGTACAAATTTATATACTGACTTTCACTCATATCTCTAATTTACTAAAAATTAAAAAGATAAAAAAAAGCGACCCTTGTATCACTACAAAAATCGCTACTGAAATAATCTATTTATATGAGAAAGTAGGTTATCATTTTTAATACCATTGTGGTCTTGTTTCGATAATAAAACAGAATGCGTTCATAAAATGTTCACAATAATAAAAATTTTTTTCTTCCAATCTGATAATCACTCTTAAAATGACACATTTCTCTAAAACATCAAAATCTCATATCAAGAGGTTGCTCCGAATATCCGAATAGATAACAAAAACAGAAAGATAAATAAAAAAAAAATAAAAAAATAGATTACCCAATCCTACTTTTTCTCCTCTCCTTTGTTACTCTATGTAACGAAACAATTGTCAAAAAAAATTTATTTATGTTCAACTTATAAACAAATAAAGTATGTATAACAAAAATTTAGTGTGGATAATTGCCGCCATTGCCGCTACCGGCGGATTGCTTTTCGGGTTCGACACCGGAGTAATATCAGGAGCAATTCCTTTCCTTAGAAACGACTTTCAACTAACTGATAGTCAAATAGAAAACATTACAGCATTCGGTCTAATTGGAGCTGTAATCGGAGCCTTAGTTTGTGGTCGTCTTACTGATATTTTAGGACGACGAAGAGTAATTTTAGGCTCAGCATTTGTCTTTGTAACGGGTGCATTATGGAGTGGAATTGCTCCTAACGTGACTCAACTTTTAATATCTCGCCTATACTTAGGTTTAGCCATTGGTGTCTCATCTTTTGCAACCCCATTGTATATTGCAGAAATTTCTCCGACAAAAATCAGAGGAACCTTAGTATCAATGTTCCAACTACTAATTACCGTTGGTATCTTAGCAGCCTACATCAGCGATAGTTTATTGGCTGATAATAGTAACCCGGAAAGTTGGAGACCCATGTTTTATGTAGGTGTGATTCCTGCTATCATTTTGTACATCGGAATGTATTTCCTTCCGGAAACTCCAAGATGGTTAATGAGTAAGGGGAGAGAAGCGGAAGCCTTGAAAGTACTTAGAATGACAGAAGACCCTAAATTGGTTGAAAAATCCATTGATAATATGCGAAAAGAGATTCAACAAGACAAATCTCAAATGCCTTGGACAGAGATATTTAAACCATGGATGAGGAATGCACTGATCATTGCTGTAGGAATTATGTTTTTCCAACAATTTGTAGGTATAAACACTGTTATCTACTATAGTCCCGACATATTTTTACGAGCAGGATTCAATGGCAACCAAGCTGCTATTTGGGCATCTGTGTCAGTGGGTGTAGTGAACGTTTTATTCACGATTCTTTCTCTTTTCCTTATTGATAAAATCGGAAGACGAAAGCTATTTTTCATTGGAACTGCAGGAATTTTTGCATCTTTAGTGCTTATTGGAGCATGCTTTGCGCTTAGTGATGCATTAGGCGAATTTACAAAGATTGTGTTAGTAGCTTCCATGTTGATCTATATTGCATTTTTTGCTATAAGTCTTGGTCCTTTAGCGTGGTTGATAATATCCGAAATATTCCCATTAAAAGTACGTGGATTAGGCTCTTCAATCGGTTCTCTTGCCAACTGGGGATTCAATACGTTGGTAGCATGGACATTCTTTAAAATGATTGGCGGATTCAACTACCTGTTGGGAGGAGAAAACATAGCCATCGCCTCTACATTCTGGGTATTTGCTGCAATTTCTTTAATTGCGCTTCTTTGGGGATACTTCTACATTCCTGAAACCAAAGGTGTTTCTCTTGAAAAAATCGAAGAACATTGGAGAAAAAAGGGTAGTCCAAGAAGTTTGTCCAACTAACTCATCTTATTTAGGTCGGAATGATTTTGAAAGTTATTTTAGGCTCTATTAACAAAATACGATTCAAAACTTTTCGACCTAAATTTCAAAAAATCTAAAAAAACAAAGCAAATCTATAAGTTGTTTTAAGTTAGGTTCTATAAATTCATCTTGATGAATTTTTGAATTAATTTCGAGTAGATGAAAGTCGAAAAGAAGAAGCTATGTAAGCATCGTGACCAACTGATTAACAATAAGTTGCAGCAACAAATCAAAAAGTACTGAAAAGTTTATCACCACACAATTTATACTTTCAAAAAGTATAACGATGAATTTATAGAACTCACCTTAATAAAATTTTAACAACTAAATTTTCAAAAAAAATCCTAACTATTGAGTTTAAAAAGAAAAAGATTTATAACTTTGTCGAGAAGAAGAAAAAATAGTCTTTTTTAGAAGTAGTTTAAATTTTATTTCGAGCATATTTTGAGAGAGATTTTTAAATCTATTTTTAGTCTTCTTTTGCAGAAAATAGTGAACTATTACCAAAAAAAGAAGAATAAAATAGGTTAAAATGAATCTCAAAGATGCCGAAAATAAGATAGTAAAACTCTAAAACATTATTATAATAAAATTTAAACAGCTTCTTATAATCGTATTAGGAATATGGTTTCTCTTTGAAAAAGAGATAATCAAAAAACTTAACGAATTAATAACTATTAAAATGAAAAACTTTATCTCAAATATCATTCTCGTGATTTTGGTGGTCGTGACAGACTAACTAAGAGCGAGAAAGTTTTGTATTGAAAGGACAATGTAAACTCTTTCTCCGAAAACAGGGGAAAGGGTTTTTATTTTAAAGGATATAATATGAAAAATGAGTTAAGAAGTGCATTCAGCACACAAGGCAGACGCATGGCGGGAGCTCGTGCATTGTGGAGAGCAAATGGAATGAAAGAAGAACAAATTGGCAAACCCATTATCGCCATAGTCAATTCATTCACCCAGTTTGTACCCGGACATGTTCATTTACATAAAATAGGACAATTAGTAAAAAAAGAAATTGAGGCTCTTGGGTGTTTTGCAGCAGAGTTTAACACAATTGCCATTGATGATGGTATTGCAATGGGACATGATGGAATGTTGTACTCCCTTCCATCCAGAGATTTAATTGCTGATAGTGTAGAATACATGGTTAATGCTCATAAAGCAGATGCTATGGTATGCATAAGCAACTGCGACAAAATCACTCCGGGTATGTTAATGGCGACAATGCGCTTGAACATTCCTACTATCTTCGTATCAGGAGGTCCGATGGAAGCCGGCGAAAAAGGAGACGAGCACCTCGACTTGATAGATGCCATGATTCAAGCTGCAGACAGCAACGTTAGCGACAATGAGGTAGAAATTATAGAACGTTGTGCTTGTCCTACTTGTGGTTCTTGCTCCGGTATGTTTACAGCCAACTCTATGAACTGCCTAAACGAAGCCATTGGCTTGGCTCTTGCCGGGAATGGAACTATTGTTGCAACCCACAAAAACAGAGAAAACCTATTTAAGAAGGCGGCTAAACTAATTGTTGAAAATACTTATAAATACTATAAAGACGGAGACGAGAGTGTACTTCCTCTTTCTATCGCAACAAGAGCTGCATTCCTCAATGCCATGACATTAGATATTGCCATGGGAGGGTCAACCAATACCGTACTTCATCTTTTAGCCATAGCAAATGAGGCAGGAGTAAATTTTACAATGGATGATATTGACTCTCTTTCAAGAAAAACACCATGTCTATGTAAGGTTGCTCCAAACACAAAAAAATATCATATTCAAGATGTTAACAGGGCAGGAGGAATCATTTCCATCCTGTCTGAATTAAGTAAGGGGGGACTTCTTGATACCAGTGTCAAACGAGTGGATGGATTTTCACTTAAAGAAGCTATCGAGCATTACGATATAACCAAAGAGAATTGCAGTGAAGAGGCTAAAAAAATATATCTAAGCGCACCTGCAAGAACAAGGAGTATCGAATTAGGCGGACAAGAGATGTATTACAAAACATTGGACACAGACCGTTCTGCAGGATGTATTCGAGCAATTGAATATGCCTATACGAAAGATGGAGGTTTGGGAGTTTTGAAAGGAAACATTGCTCAAGATGGATGCGTCATCAAGACTGCCGGAGTAGATGAAAGTATATGGAAATTTAGCGGTCCGGCTAAAGTTTATCACTCTCAAGACGATGCTTGCGAGGGCATATTAGGCGGAGAAGTGGTATCCGGAGATGTGGTGGTAATCATTCACGAAGGACCGAAAGGTGGTCCGGGTATGCAAGAGATGCTCTACCCTACCTCTTATATCAAATCAAAACACTTAGGTAAAGAGTGTGCTTTGATTACTGATGGACGTTTTTCCGGAGGCACATCGGGACTATCAATCGGACACATCTCTCCGGAAGCTGCATCGGGAGGTAATATCGGCTTAATTAGAAATGGAGATATCATAGAAATTGATATTCCGAACCGAAGCATCAATGTAAAATTGTCTGACCAAGAGTTAGCCAACAGGAGGAAAGAAGAGGAAAGTAAAGGAATAAATGCTTGGAAACCCAATAGGAATCGACAAGTTTCTAAATCATTGCGAGCATACGCCAGCATGGTTTCATCAGCAGATAAAGGAGGAATACGTATAATTGAATAAAAAGGTATGGCAGAAAAAAAAATGAAAGGTTCATATATTTTAATGGAAGCATTAAAACAAGAGGGTGTTGATACCATTTTTGGATATCCCGGAGGAAATATCATTCCTGTTTTTGATGCCTTATATGACTATCAAGATGATTTCAACTATATACTAATGCGTCATGAACAAGCTGTCACTCACGCAGCCGAGGGATACGCAAGAGCTTCAGGAAAACCGGGAGTATGCATTGTAACATCCGGACCGGGAGCAACCAATACTATTACAGGCATTGGCGATGCCATGATGGATAGTACTCCTATGATTGTGATAACGGGTCAAGCCAACGCAGCAAGCTTAGGTACAGATGCATTTCAAGAGATTGACCTTGTAGGTATAACTCAACCCATCACAAAATGGTCATACCAAATTAGACGTGCCGAAGATATTGCCTACGCTGTTGCTCGCGCATTTCATATTGCAACTACAGGAAGACCGGGACCGGTTGTATTGGATTTCGCAAAAAATGCCCAAAACGAATTATTTGAATTTCAACCGCAAAAAATATCAATTGCCAGAGGATATATACCTTATCCTGATCTTAATGAAAAACAAGTTGATGAGGTTGCAAACCTAATAAATGAATCTAAGAAACCGCTGGTTTTGGTTGGACAAGGAGTCATCTTAAGCAATGCAGAAAAAGAGCTACTGGCATTCTTGGAAAAAGCAGATATTCCTGCCGCTTCAACACTGTTGGGATTGTCTGCCATGCCGTCCGACTTCCGACTAAACAAAGGATTTATCGGGATGCATGGAAATATCGCACCAAATAAAAAAACAAACGAATGTGACCTTTTAATAGGTATTGGTATGAGATTTGCCGATCGGGTAACAGGGAACGTTAAAACCTATGCCAAACAAGCAAAGATTGTCCATATAGACATAGATATATCGGAAATAGGAAAAAATATAAAAACAGATGCTAAAATTTTAGGAGATGCCAAAGAGGTATTGATTGCACTTACTAAAAAGATAAAAGAGAACAATCATAGCGAGTGGATCGACTCATTTAAAACATTTGAAGAGGAAGAGTACAATAAAGTAATAAAAAAATCTTTGTATCCGACCGGCGATGCCCTTACAATGGGAGAAGTTGTTCGCAAAGTATCCGATGCAACTCATAAAGATGCAATATTGGTTACAGATGTAGGACAAAACCAAATGGAATCGGCAAGATATTTTCAATATACAAAAAGTCGAAGCATCGTCACTTCAGGAGGATTAGGAACAATGGGGTTTGGACTCCCGGCTGCCATTGGAGCTAAAATTGGTGTTCCGAATAGGACTGTTTGTATATTTGCCGGAGATGGAGGTTTTCAAATGAGCATTCAAGAATTGGGAACCATCATGCAGAGTAATATTGGGGTCAAAATGATCCTATTAAACAATAACTATTTGGGAATGGTACGTCAATGGCAAGAACTATTTTACCAAAAACGTTACTCCTCTACTCCAATGATAAACCCTGATTTCAATGCTATAGCATCAGCCTACAAAATTGCAAATAGAAAAGTAACAAAGAGAGAGGAACTGGACGAAGCAATAAGTGATATGCTTAACAATGATGAAGCATTTTTATTAGTAGTTGAAGTAGAAGAGAATGGTTTGGTATATCCAATGACACCTGCAGGAGAAACAATTACCAATATACTTACCCCGGAAGATTAGATCATGGAAAAAAAATTATATACAATCATCATATTCTCCGAAAATCATGTCGGATTATTAAATCAAATCAGTATTATCTTCACAAGAAGAGGGTTAAATATTGAAACACTTTCTGTTTCACCCTCTGCATTAGAAGGGATACACAAGTTTACCATTACAACCTATACAGATGAAAATACCATCGAAAAGGTTGTAAAACAAATCGACAAAAGAGTTGACATCATCAAATCATTCTACAACACAGATGAAGAGTTGGTATATCAAGAAATTGCATTGTATAAAATATCAACTGATGACTTTATCGAATTGGAATCCAGCGAAGAACTGATTAGAAAATACAACATCCGAATTCTTGAAATGACTAAAAATTGTGTTGTTTTAGAAAAAACAGGACATTATAATGAAACGCAAGGATTATTTGATGAATTAAGTCAAAAAATGAAAGTTTTGCAATTTATCCGTTCCGGAAGAATTGCAATTACAAAATCAAAAATAGAACGTCTTTCTGATATATTGGAAAAATATGAAGAGAGATGGAAAAAAAATAGTTAAACATGGAGAATAAAGTAGGAGAATATCATTTTACGATAAGACCCTTTGAGGTGGATTTTAGGAATAAACTCACCCTCCCTTTATTAATAAATTACCTCCTAAACGTTGCCGGTTATCATGCTGATGCAAGAGGATTTGGGATGGAGAAAATTAACAAAGACAATCGCTCTTGGGTGCTATCCCGCATAGCAATTGAATTATATAAATATCCTATCAACAACGATGAGATTATGATTCAAACATGGGTTGAGAATGTAATGAAAATGTTCACACTCAGAAATTTTGCTATTATAGGGAAAAACAATGAGATATACGGATATGCTAAAACAGTATGGGCAATGATAGATACAGAAACTCGCAAACCGGTCTCTTTGACAGATGAAAAAATTAATTCTTTTATCTGTGATAAAGAGTGTCCTATCGAGCGAACTGTTAAATTTGCAACGCCCCAATCAGAAAGTATCCTTTGCGAAAATTTTAAAGTTAAATATAGCGACATTGACATCAATAAACACCTAAATAGCTCGAAATACGTCGAATACATTGTAGATGCATTTTCTTTACAAGAATTCAACGACAGAGACATATCAAGACTTGAAACAGAATTTGTGGAAGAATGTCTGTTTGGAGAAGAAATCAGCATTTTTAAAACAGAAATTTCAAAGCAAGAATACTTGATTGACTTGAAAAACAACGAGGGGAAAACGGTCTGCAAAAGTAAAGTAAGGTTTAATACAATTGTAGCAAGAGAAGATTCTTAATAGAGTTGCATAAGCAATGAATTTAAGAATAGGTTTCAGATGCTACTAAAATCACTAAAAATTCTTATCTTTGCTTTTAAAAGTTGTTTAAATTTTATTATTAAATTGTTTTTGAGTTTTTACTCTTTCTTTTTCGGCATCTTTGAGGCTCTTTTAGCCTATCTTTACTATTCTTTTTTGAGAATAGACTACTATTAACTGCAAAAGAATAATAAAAATAATCTTAAAAATCGCTCTCAAATATGCTCGAAATAAATTTTAAACAACTTCTTAATGAAAATCGCAGAAGAAAAAATAAAGACTTCTACAAAAAAAAGAAATAAAGATTTACTATGAATGCAATAGAAAAAGTTGGCGAGTATGCGAGCCTAATGTACAGAACAATTACTAAGCCGGACAGATGGAGCATCTTCTGGAAACAATATGTCAATGAAGTAAAGAAACAAGGCATTGATTCTTTATGGATTGTAGTGATTATTTCTACTTTCATTGGAGCAGTAATTACCATTCAAATGGTTCTGAACACAGAAAATCCCCTTTTGCCTACCTACTCAACCGGATTGGCAACTCGCGACACCTTATTGTTGGAGTTCTCTTCATCAATCATGTGCCTGATTTTGGCAGGAAAAGTTGGCTCTAATATCGCTTCAGAAATTGGGACAATGCGTATCACAGAACAAATTGACGCCCTTGATATTATGGGTGTCAACTCTGCCAACTATTTAATTTTACCTAAGATTACAGCCTTCATGACCATCATTCCTTGTCTTGTATTGGTAAGTATGTTCGTAGGAATAATCGGAGGGTATTGCGTTGGTATATTCACAGATATCATTACCGTTCATGATTACGAAGTAGGAATTCAATATGCATTTATTCCGTTTTACGTAACCTACTCAGTAATAAAAGGAATTGTGTTTGCATTCATAATATCTTCCGTATCATCCTACTATGGATACACCGTCAAAGGAGGGGCATTGGAAGTAGGAAAATCCAGTACAGATGCTGTTGTAAATAGCAGCGTATTAATTTTATTGTTTAACGTGATGCTCACAAAACTACTACTAACATGATTGAAGTTCAAAACGCCATAAAAACATTCGATGGAAATCAAGTTCTTAAGAATGTATCTGCAATTTTTGAGGCAGGAAAAACCAACTTAATTATAGGACAGAGTGGTTCCGGAAAAACAGTTCTCATGAAAAGTATTGTGGGAATTCACAGAATCGACTCCGGTCATATCTTGTACGATGGTAGAGACATCACAATAATGAAACGGAAACAACTTAACCAATTAAGACGTGAAATTGGTATGCTTTTCCAAGGTTCTGCCCTTTTTGATTCTATGACAGTACTTGAAAATGTAAGATTCCCATTGGATATGTTTTCAGACGAAACAGAGGATGAAAAAGATAGACGTGCGAGATTTTGCTTAGAGAGAGTTGAACTTTCTCATGCAGTGGATTTGTATCCGTCCGAAATCAGTGGTGGTATGCAAAAAAGAGCGGCCATTGCACGAGCAATCGTTCTCAATCCCAAGTATCTGTTCTGCGATGAACCCAACTCAGGATTAGACCCTAAAACATCTCTACTTATCGACAAACTAATTCAAGATATTACCCACGAATTTAATATCACCACAATTATCAACACTCATGATATGAACTCGGTAATGGAAATCGGGGAAAATATCATCTTTATCAACAAAGGAGAAAAAGCATGGCAAGGAAACTCAAACGAGATATACAACACCGGTTGCCAACCTTTGGAAGATTTTATTTTTGCTTCGGAATTATTCAAAAAGATAAAACATGTTCACTCATCAAATAAATAATAACTATGGCGATTTTCAATTTTTTCAAAACACCTAAAATTAGACAATATAACGTCAGTTACCGTTATTATGACCCCAAAAAAGAGGAACGAGAAGAACGTTTGAAAAGGGTTCAACAACAAATAGCTGATGAAAAGAATGGGGGGTCCGGACTTGTTAGAAAAGGGATGTTCCGTGAGCAGAGTAAAATTAAACGGAGTTCAGAAAAATCGCGAATTATACAAATGGCAATTATTGCAGTTGCAATTTTTGCGATAATATCATTTATGCGTTCTTAAAAGCATTTGCCAACGATAAAATCTACTAAAATATGAGTGACATAATTCATTTATTACCAGATACAGTTGCCAATCAAATTGCAGCCGGAGAGGTTATTCAACGTCCGGCTTCGGTTATTAAAGAGTTGGTTGAAAATGCCATAGATGCAGGAGCATCTGATATTCAAATAATTATAAAAGAAGCCGGAAGGACTCTGATTCAAGTAATTGACAATGGGAAAGGTATGAGTGAAACAGATGCAAGACTCTGTTTTGAACGGCATGCGACCTCCAAAATACAATCGGCAGACGACCTATTTTCGTTACGAACAATGGGTTTTAGAGGTGAGGCTTTAGCATCTATCGGTGCAATTGCCCAAGTAGAACTAAAAACCAAACGTGCAGAGGACGAAATAGGTACTCTTATCGAGATGGCAGGAGGAAAAATCGAGAATCAAGAATCCATTTTATGTCCTAATGGAACCAACTTTTCCATAAAAAATATATTTTATAATGTTCCCGCCAGAAGACGATTCCTAAAATCAAACACTACTGAATTTACGCATATAGAGAAAGAGTTTTTCCGAATTGTTTTGGTGAATCCGGAGGTGTCGTTTGAACTAATTCATAACAATGAAGTTTGTTACAAATTAAAAGCTTGCAACTTAAAAGAACGTATAGTAAATCTATTTGGCAAAGGCATTAACACACAACTACTTAGCATAAATGCAGATTCTTCCATTGTACAGATTTATGGTTATGTTGGTCGACCGGAAACCGCAAAAAAGCAAAACTACAAACAATATTTTTTTGTCAACGGAAGATATATGCGTCACCCCTATTTTCATAAAGCAGTTATGCAAGCTTTTGATAGGATGGTGCAACCCAATACCACTCCGGATTACTTCATATATTTTAATATCGACCCGGGGAGTATTGATGTAAATATACATCCGACAAAAACAGAAATAAAGTTTGAAAACGAACAAGCAATTTGGCCCATTATAATGGCTTGCATAAAAGAAGCTTTAGGAAAATTCAATATAACTCAGGCAATAGATTTTGATGCTCCGGAATCTATTAATTTTCCGTACACCTCCAGTTCAAATGAAACGTTTGAAGCTCCAACAATAAAAACAGACCCTAATTACAACCCATTTGCAGGAGAACAAAAAAGTTATAAAAGAAATGATTCACGCGGAAATTGGGAACAGCTTTATAACGGATTTGAGAAACAAAGTGGAAGCTCGCCCTTTGAAAATAGCGAATCGTTCTTCTCTGCAACAACCGGAAACCGTGATTTCGATTTTCCGGAAGATACAGAACAACTTCTCGAACAAAACGATGAAGTTCAGTTGGAATTAAACATGGAAGTTGAAGAGAGTAAAGCCATTTATTTTCAATATAAATTCAAGTATATTTTCACAACCACCAAATCCGGATTAACATGTATTGATCAGCATCGTGCCCATGAGAGAATCTTATATGACCAATATATACAGAGTATTTGCAACCAAAATGGAGTTTCTCAAAAATTATTATTCCCGGAGATATTGGAACTATTAGAATCAGAGACTCTGATTCTGAATGATTTATTAGAAGAACTAAGCTATTTAGGTTTTGAAATAGAACCTTTTGGGAAAAATACATTTTCCATCAATGGCATTCCATCCGATTTAAAATCATCGTCGATTAAAGATTATTTGCTGGGAATAATCGGCGATGCTAAAATAGAAAGCAAAGATTTAAAATTGGAATTTAAGAAAAAAATGGCTCTGTCTTTAGCTAAAACAACCGCCATTACAGCAGGAAAAAAATTAGATCAAAATGAAATGATGGACTTGGTTTGTAAATTGTTTTCAAGCTCTAACCCGGCTTTTACAGAAGAGAACAAGAAAATCATTTCAATTTTTGAAAATGACGAAATAGAAAAACGATTTAAATAATGGCAAAAACAGTAAAAGAGGAAGTCAGAATAGATAAATGGTTGTGGGCTGTCAGACTTTTTAAGACAAGAAGTTTAGCCGCAGATGCATGTAAAAAAGGGAAAGTATTTATAGCAGGAAATAGTGTAAAAGCGTCTCGCTGCATTAAGAAAGGAGACATTATACAAATTAAACGCTCTCCTATCACCTATTCATTTAAAGTGCTTGATCTGACAGAAAATAGAATAGGAGCAAAATTGGTTCCTGAATTTATGGAAAATGTCACAACGCCCGACCAATTAGAATTGTTGGAAATGTCAAAATACACTACCTTCGGACGGCGAGACAGAGGAACAGGAAGACCAACAAAAAAAGAGAGACGGGATATTGAACAATTTATGGATCCAATAGATGATTACGAAGATTTGTTCATTTTTACAGACGATGATGAAGAATAAAAAACAATTAGCAATCATGAAGAAAATACTATTTATAATTTTAATTTTAGGTTTTACCCCAATTACCATTTTTGCTCAAAAATTAACTCTAGCAGAGATTGAAAACGAAAATGGAGAGTTAACACAATGCTATAAAGACGGGAATGGAGAGGTTTTATACACTGTATTTTATATAGGGTCTATTGCAGATAACTACTCCGGAGGATTAAGGAGAATAGAAAAAGAGAAAAAGATTGGATTTATTGATAAAAAAGGGAACATAAAAATAACACCACAATTTGCAAAAGCAGAAAAATTCTGCAAAAAAAGGTGTGCTGTCAAGAATATAGGGAAAGCATTAGACAAGTCTGCAACAGATGGAAGTGCCGAAATTACATGGGAAGAAGGTTTATGGGGTATAATAAATAAAAAGGGAGAATTGGTAAAACCCTTTTCCTACGAAAGACGGTGGAATAAAAAAAATGGTTGCTACGAATATTACAACAATAAAGAAAAATTTTTATTCACAGCCAAAGGGAAAATTAAGGTAATTCCGTTTTGATGAACCATTAGCACACATTGCAAACATTACAAGAACAATAAATTGATACACACTATGATTATCGCAAAACAAAAGAAAGAAGAGAATATAGTAGAGTATCTTCTCTACATGTGGCAAATTGAAGATATTTTAAGGGCATATAAACTAGATATTGAAAAATTAGATGAAGTTATAGTATCTCAATACCAACAAGATGAGAACACTAAAAAAGAGATTCGAGAATGGTACGACAATTTAATTCAGATGATGAAACTAGAACATATAGAAGAATCCGGACATCTCCAAATCAATATAAATTTAGTGAATGATTTAAACGATTTGCATATAGAATTACTTCAAAATCCACAAGAAATACAATATAACGCCCTATTCTTCAAAACACTCCCTTTTTTAGTTGAGTTTAGGAGCAAATTAAAAGCAGGAGAAGAAACTAATGATATTCAGTTGTCACTACATTCACTTTATGCAATTTTACTACTCAAATTACAGAAAAAGGAGATCAGCAAAGATACAGAAGTAGCAGTAAAACAAATTAGCTCATTTTTGGCCGTATTATCTCAGAAATATAAACATTGGTTAGAGGAGGAACCACAATAATAGATAGTGAAATAAACTTCCGGCATAAACAAATAGATGCCATATAGAGTGAAAGTAAGTATACTTATCATCCTTCCAAAAGAAGTAGGTACCAAGAGTATAAGATAAACCTTCACCTAACAACAGCCATAAACAAGAAGCAGAAAATGCATCAAAGATTTGTTTCGCCAAAAAAACAGCAATCCATCCCATGCCCAAATATAATCCTAAGGAAAATTTGGGATATTTACCTAAAAAGAAAATTTTATATATAACACCTAATAAGACTAAACTCCAAAGAATCAAGAAGAAGACTTTTCCGGTAGTTCCACCAATTACCCAAAGCAAAATTGGTGTATAACATCCTGCAATTGAAACATATATAGAAATATGATCTGCGTACCTTAAAATTCGTTTTACCTTGGGTTGAGAAACAACATGATAGAGTGTAGATGAAAAGAAAATCAGCAGTTGTGATATTATATAGACAATCAAACTAAAATCCAATATAAAATTATTATAAACACGCCCTTTCTCAAATAATAAATAAGAAACAATACAATAAAATAAAAATCCTATTCCGTGGGTAATATAATTGGCAATTTCCGCCCTTTTTATATTAATGTTAGTCATAATATCAATAAAAATTAATCTCAGTCAGCACCTCTTCATGAGCAATTTGGTAATAATGAGCGTCTCTGTCTTTCATGAGTTCCAAGAAAGCTAAAACCTCGTTAGAATGAGTACGCGACAATAATTTCAAGAATCTAATAACAGATGTTGCCACTTTATAATCATCAGAACACAAACATTGTGCAGCAACCTCTAACAAGCAATTGCAGTTTTGGAAATCAAAAAGAGCCAATTGAATCTGACGCGTAGCAAGAAGAAAAATTAAAATAAGATGAAACGGCTCTTTTGCAACAGATACCGATTGAATCAAGTTGTTTGCCCAAGGTAATTTTATCAATAAATTACGAGACAGTTGCTCTGCCAACTCCATAGTCGAACACGAAGGTAACCATTGAAAAAATAGATCTTCTGTAAATTTATCCTCAGGATACAACAACGTAGCAAGTATTTTTAATTCCCTACAATTGGTATTCCAAAAACAATTAGCAACAAGAGAATCTTTCGGAAAACGTTTTGATAATTCAATGATTCTAGGCAAGGAAACACCATAATTCAAGCGATAATCTAATGATGACATATTTTCAGAAACTACCCCATTCATGGATAACATTAACAAATGTTTCGCCTTCTTCAGGTTAGTTTCAACCTTTTCATCATACAAAAAAAATTGGTTATTATTCATCTCTAATTATATCTGATGGGTTCTATAAAGCGAAAAGTTTACCACCCCACGATTTATATTTTTTTTAAATTTAAAACAGTGAAATTACAGAACTCACCGTCAATAAATCTTTATCTATCCAAACTCTATTTTAGGTGCAAAAGTAAAATAAAAATAGAAGTTTAGCAATTCATCTTGAACGATTTCTTTCCGTAGAAAAAAAGTTAATATTTTTTTTCTCAAAAAGTTGCAAAACTAATAAAATAGCATTATCTTTGCATCAAATTTGATGGTGGGAGTAGCTCAGTTGGTTAGAGTATCAGATTGTGGTCCTGAGGGTCGTGGGTTCGATCCCCATCTTCCACCCAAAATTTAAGAGGGGCTGAATAATGTTTATTCAAGCCCCTTTTCTATTTCTAAGAATCTAAATTTAGAAGTTGTTTAAATTTTATTTCGAGCATATTTGAGAGAGATTTTTAAATCTATTTTTAGTCTTCTTTTGTAGAAAATAGTGGACTATTATCAAAAAAAGGAGAATAAAAATAGGTTAAAAAGAATCTCAAAGATGCCGAAAATAAGAAAGTGAAACTCTAAAATTTTTTTTAATAAAATTTAAACAGTTTCTTAAATCAAAGTATTAATTTTCACTTAAATACATGAAAAATCAAAGAAATTCATGGAGTTGGATTCCAACATTATACTTCACAGAAGGATTACCCTACGTCATTGTAATGACTGTCTCTGTTATTATGTACAAAGATTTAGGAATCAATAATACAGATATTGCATTTTTTACGAGTTGGCTTTACTTACCTTGGGTTATAAAACCTTTTTGGAGTCCGATTGTGGATCTATTTAGAACAAAAAGATGGTGGATTATTGTCATGCAATTATTAATTGGATGCGGATTGGCAGGAGTTGCTTACCTCATCCCAACCACCCATTTTTTTCAATCCTCACTTGCTATCCTTTGGCTTATGGCATTTAGTTCTGCCACTCACGATATTGCTGCAGATGGATTTTATATGATTGCACAAACCGAAAAAGAACAATCATTGTTTGTAGGAATTCGCAATATATTCTACCGAATCGCAATGGTTGTTGGTCAAGGCGGACTGGTTACTTGCGCAGGGTACTTAACACACCTCTACTCCACTCAAAAGGCTTGGTTGATTGTTTTCCTCATTTCCGGAGCAATTGTTATTACTCTGGCTTTCTACCATTGGTACATTCTGCCCAATCCGGAAGAAGGTCAAAAAAGATCATTTGAAAAAATAGGCAATCTATTTTCAACATTTTTTAAAAAGAAAGAAATTGGAATTATATTGGCCTTCATCCTTCTATATCGCTTTGGCGAAGCTCAATTAGTAAAAATAGCCTCACCTTTTTTAATGGATAGCAAAGCACTTGGTGGCTTAGGGTTAAGAGTCGAAGATGTAGGAACTGTATATGGTACTATCGGTGTAATTGCACTTTTAATCGGAGGTTTACTTGGAGGTTGGGCAATTTCCAACGGAGGATTAAAAAAATGGCTTTGGCCAATGTTGACAGCAATGAATCTTCCTAATATCGTCTATGTTATCATGGCTATATATCAGCCCCAGAATATTTTCGTCATCTCCTCTTTCGTTGCTATCGAACAATTGGGATATGGATTTGGATTTACAGCATTTACCCTCTATTTAATCTATGTATCTCAGGGAGAATTTAAGACGTCTCATTATGCGATTTGCACAGGACTTATGGCTTTAGGCATGATGATCCCGGGAATGTTTGCGGGCTACATACAAGAAAAATTTGGCTACTTAAATTTCTTTATCTGGGTATGTATATGCACAATCCCGGCATTTATTATTGCAAAATTTATTAAAATTGATAGTTCTTTTGGCAAAAAGCAAAACGAATGAAATAGATAGGATAAAAATAAATGTGCTATGACTACCTAAACAGAAGTTCCATAGCACATTATTTATTTTAAAGTGAGTTCTACTGATTCACCATTTTATATTTAAAAGGGATTAATCGAGTGGGAATAAACTTTCCGGCACTTTTTGATATATTTCGGCAACTTAAAAGCTGACTTTAAAAATTCCTCGAAATGAATTTATAGCCCCCTCGTCAAAAAAAATTCTATTCAACTTGCCCACTTATCTCTACATCTTGCTTCTTTAACCTATTTTTAATCAATTCTGCATAATTCTTTCTGCATTTATAAATATCGCAAGCTAAATAAAGCGCATTTCTAAAAGACTCTTCAGATGCACTTCCGATGCCCACCTTATCGTACGCAGTACCATGAGCCGGAGAAGTACGAATAATTGGCAAATTGGCTGTAT
The DNA here is from genome assembly GCA_015061185.1 of Bacteroidales bacterium. Classification (GTDB taxonomy): domain Bacteria; phylum Bacteroidota; class Bacteroidia; order Bacteroidales; family Paludibacteraceae; genus UBA1181. The sequence goes on along the minus strand of SUWZ01000028.1, from coordinate 20,272 downwards.
AATTAACCCCACTCTCCATTGCAATACATTTAAATGGAGTCAGCCCTTGATCATGATACATTGCCAAAACAGCATCAAAACTTTTAAAACTACCTGCTCCAAAAAATCCATCAGCCGGATAGGGTCCAAAACAAGTTATCCCCATTTCATTCGCCTTTTTGATTGCCGGAATTATAATTTCCTCCTCTTCTGTGCCTAAAACACCGTTGTCTCCAGCATGAGGATTCAAACCTAAAACAGCAATACGCGGACGAATCACTCCAAAATCTTCAATCAACGTTTTATTTAAATCAACCAATTTGGCAATCAATTTTTCTTGAGTGATATGAAATGCAATTTGTTTAACCGGCACATGACCTGTGGCAACAGCAACTTTCAACACATCACTAACCATCAACATTAATCCTTTCTCCCCCTTTGCAAACTTATCTTGAAGATATTCTGTATGTCCCGGAAAATGAAACTTTTCAGACTGAATATTCTTTTTGTTTATAGGTGCTGTAACCAACACATCAATTAAACCATCTCTCAAATCAGAAGTAGCACGTTCCAACGCTAAAAAAGCTGCTTTACCTGCCTCTCCTGTCGATTTAGCCAACTCAACCTTAACTTCATCATCTCCACAATTGATAATATTGGGACGTTTCGGATTGGCTTCTGAAACATGATTAATTGCATTTAAACTAAAATGCTCCATATTTAAAGCTTTTCTATGAAATGCTGCTGCTTTAGATGAGCCATAAACAATAGGAATACAAAATTCACATATACGAGCATCTATTAATGTTTTTAAGATAACTTCATATCCAATTCCATTTATATCACCTTGAGTGATACCTACTTTTATTTTATAATCTTCCATACTAAATCATATTTTTAGACAAAAATAATATTTTTTTTGTCAATTTATCTCTACAGAACGAAGAATAGACTCTATTTGACGCATTTTATTTCTCTTTTTATGTTGTGGTGCATATACAAAAGCTTCTGCTGTAACAATCTCTTGTCTTGCTTCATCATAATAAGAACGACTCACAAAAGGCCCTCCCATTATATCACCTTCAACACGCCACAAACCTCTTAACTCTGCACAATATTTACCTTCGAACATAAACTCTCTATACAATGGTTTGAAAAACTGAACTTCTGTCGTCATATAAGAACCATCACTTGGTCCCGGCACATTTACCTTTAACACAGAATCTCTTATCATCAAAAGATGCTCTTGTTTAAAATCATCCGGACCTTTATATGGGGTTCTATAAACAACCAAATCCAACCTACTATCCAAACTTCCGTTAGATATCCAAACAAAATTTTCTCCCACTTTATATTTATTCATAAAGTCCGGAAGAGACAAATTAACATTCAATTCTTTCCTTATCAGTTCTCTTCCCTCATTATTGGCATAACGTCTGAAAAAATCTAATGAACGGGCGCACTCTGCATCAACAAGAAAATCAACAATCTCTGTTGCCTTTTCTGTAACAACTTTCATCATTTCGCTTTGGTTTGGGGCTGTTATCTGAACAATAGCTTGTGGCTTTGCCCATCTGTTTCTCGCATAAGACACCTTCCCTTGCGTGTACATTTTATCGTCTATGCTAAACAATAAAATATTACGTGCCGGCCTTAGAATAGAAGAAAACTCCTTTGATGGGATAAACGAAATATTAAATTGAGGTTCCGACTGCGGAAGTCCGGGAACATCCTCATCCAAAACATCAAATAAAACTTGTCCGGCAGAATCCTTCCACACTCTTGCATCACCTACCACTAAAAGATCGTATGCTGCCCCTGTAATCGTAGGCAAAAGAACCGAATCACCCCCTCCGCTACATGACAACATAATAACGGATGTCAAGAGTGCGCTAATAAAAATTTTACAATTTTTCATAAATGTTTTTTTTCTTAGTTGACAATAGTCCACACGCTGCATAAATATCTTCCCCTCTGGACTTTCTTATTGTAGTTGTTATCCCTCGTTTATTTAATTCATCCCTAAACCATTCCATTTGCTTTATCTCAGTACCCAACAATCCTGACTCTGGGACAGAGTGGTATCGAATCAGGTTGATACGACACTCCAAACCATCTAACAATTTAGCTAAAGCTTGAACATGTTTCATTTGATCATTTAATCCTTTAAACATCGTATATTCAAAAGAGACTCTGCGTTGTCCTGAAAAATCATACTTTTTTAATTCTTCCACAACAGATTCTATTGAATAGGCTTTCTGAATTGGCATAATATTTAGTCGCTCGCTTGGAATAGGATTATGTAAACTAATTGCAAGATGGCATTTGCTTTCGACTAAATACCGCTTCAATCCGGGCAACAATCCAACACTTGAAACCGTTATTCTTTTCGGGCTCCATGCCAGACCATAATCAGAAGTTAGAATCGACAAAGAGGATAAAACTGAATCTAAATTATCAAAAGGCTCTCCCATCCCCATATACACAACATTGGTTAATTGTTCACTTTCAGGGATAGAAAATATTTGGTTTAAGATTTCCGAAGCCGTCAAGTGAGCAGAAAAACCCTGTTTCCCTGTTGCACAAAACAAACAATTCATTTTACATCCAACCTGTGTAGAAACACAGAGTGTCGCTCTTTCTGCTTCGGGAATGAAAACAGATTCGATATAATGATTGTTCACTTGAAACAAATATTTTTTGGTTCCATCAATCGATTGGCAACATTCAATTGGAGAACTTAACCCCACCTCAAAATGTTCAGAAATTTTCTGTCTGTTTACCACTGAAATATTGGTCATTTCATCAACACTACGCACCCTTTTCTTATAAATCCAATCTGCTATTTGTTTGGCAGTATAAGAGGGCAACGAAAGTTGAGAAACAACTTGTTTCAACTCTTCTAAAGTTAATCCAACCAATGACTTTTTTTTCTCCATAAATTTCATCAGATTACTAAAAGTGGTTTCTATAAATTAACCAATTATGATTACGAAGGTAAAATCCGTGGGAGATGTTTTTTCGGTACTTTTTTGATTTCGTTCTGCCCTTTGCTGTTTGTCATTCTGTCATTCTACTCGCAATCCTCCTTCTTTTAAACAGCAATCCAATTGAAATAGCTTCAAAAAATCCGCAAAATAAATTTCTAAAACCTGCCTAAAATATTTATAGCAACACTCAAAATAATTTATTTCCCAGAAATCCTACGATAAAAAAGAGACAAATTATCTTTTCAAAATTAAAGAAAGGACACTTTGAAAAAAAGCGCAAAGAGAAGTCTCTTTGCGCCAATATACTTAAGAGAATATACTGATTAATAGAAAACAGAACGATTATCTTCTATCTCAGACATATCCATTAAAGATTGAATCAAAGAAACACTCAATACTTGCATAATATCTTTTTGTTCTTTTTGTTGAACTTGCTCAGAAGTATTAGCAGATTCTTTGCTATCCAAAACTTTCAATACATAAACTGCCGTTTCACCTTTAATTGGTTCGGAAACTTGATTAGCAGACAAGGTAAGTGCCTTTGACAATACAGCCGGTTCAAGTCCCAATCCCGGAATAGAACCTCCTGCATAAGTTACTCCAACAACAGTATCAACCTTCTCAGCAGATGCTAAATCCTTAATTGAAGCCATCTCAGCAATCAATTGATCAGCTTTCTTATCTCTTATCACTTCAGACTCAATTTGATTAGCTACAGTTGCAGAAGAAAGAGGAATATACTCAGAATCATTAATTTCAGACAAAATACCAACTAACAACTGATTACCTAACTCAAAAGGTTTATCAGTTATGTCTCCCAACTCATGTTCAAACGCCCAACGAACAACGGGACGACCATTAGGAAGGACATATAGATTGTATTGATTTTCTGTCAATGGACCCAATTGACGAACTTGCAAACTCTTCTCCTCAGCATTCTTAGTGAAACCTTCAACACCCGGCTTACAAGAAGTAATAAATTGATTTGCTTTATCATACACATCGCGATAGGTATCAGTACTAGGTAAAATTTCTTTTGCAACAGCAGCAAATTTAACCTTCTTAACAGGAGCCGTTTTATCCAAAACTTTAACCAATAAAATACCTTGATTACTTTCAATCTTAGCTACATCACCTACTTTGCCATTAAACGCAATACTATCAAATTCATAAGAACCAGCTTGACCCTCTTTCAACCAACCTAAATCACCTCCGGCATCCTTAAACATTTGATCGAACGAGTGAGCTTTAACCAAGGCAGAAAAATCAGCACCTGCTTTTGCAACAGCCAACAAACTATCTGCTGTAGCATTTGCCTCTTCATAAGTTTTTCCACCAACAACCAAACGAGCAACACGAACTGAATCTGAACGCATAATTGGTGCCGAAACTAATTTAGCTGTTTTGTATATAGTTCCATCTAAGTATGGCTCCATAACAGAATCCACAGACGCAGAAAATACAAAATTTTGCAATGAGAAATCCACATCATTCTTAGAAACGAAGTAGGTAGGATAAGCTATATCAGATTCTGCCACAGCATAGTTCATTAAATCATCCCCACTCAACGACTTCATATCTTCTTTACAGATACGAGCATTCTCCTGAGCGTCAGCATAATCAGCTTCAGAAGGAGTAACAGAAAATACAACAACTTGCATAGTTCTGCTTGGCTTAGCCTTGAATGACTCCTTCAATTCATTATACTTCGCATTTTTCTCTCCATCTGTTACAGTATATAAAGAATCAGCCAAAGACCAATATGGTTGCTTTGTATAAGCGAAATCAACCGATTTTGAAGACAAAGAAGCCAAATAATCCAACTCAGCCTTTGGTGAGGTCAAAGCCTTTACCAATAAATTTTGATACTTTTCTATCAAAATTTGTTTTTGAATTCTTCCCTCCCAAAACAACCAATAATCTTTAAGTTGTTTCATTGACTCATCATTTTCTCCATCTTCTGAATTTTCGATACTAGACAATACATTATTAAGAATTGATGGATCAAACTGATTTTTCTCATTATAAAAAATAGGGATTTGCTTCATCATAGGATGAACATTTTCACCCAAGGTTGCGTCCGCTAACTCTGCAGGAGTAACAACCAAACCTAATTCCTTAGCTTCAGAATTCAAAATCGCACTCTCAACATAATCGTTCCAAACCATTTCTCGGATATCTCCATCCTCTGGTTGATTTTGACCTTGAACCTTGAACACATTAGTCATCACCTCTGCATCATCTTGAAATTTCAGGTAAGACAAATCAGTTCCTTCTACCTCTCCAATTTTCTCTCTTTGCTGACCGAAGAATGTGCTTGAACTATTCAAAAAATCTCCGATAACAAAACATAAAAGTGCAAAGAAAATCGTAAAAATAAGCAATTTCGAATTGCTTCTAATTTTTTCTAAAGTTGCCATTTACATTTATTAATTTAATATTTTTTTTATTCTTGCTTTTGAGCGCACGAATTTACGAAAATATATTGAAAGAAAAAATGCTTTATCAATTTTTTAATGTAACTTGCTGTTTTAAACATTGATTCTATACTTTTAAAGAAATTCGCTTAGTCTATTATAACCTACTAATTTCTTATAAAACTGCCGAATAACGAGACAAAACAAGTTAAGGTAAGCTCTATAAATAATAGATTACTCTTTAATTGGGAAAATCCCCTCCGGTTTTTTTATCACATACTTAGTAAACGTTTGATTAGATTCAAACCCGGTTCCTGTTATAATTTTATCTGCTTGCGTAATTTTAATCTTTTCGCTTGAAAAAATCAATTCCTCTTTTTCACTCCAAAACATTTGATTTGTTTCAAAGTGTTCCCCTTGTAAATTCATCGCATGAACACTATCTCTGAGATCCCACAATTTTTTATTCGTATAATAAATTGCATACTTACTCTTCACTTCGGCATCAACATTCAATGTTGAATCAAAACGCTCCAAATGAATCCCTTTAGGAAAATCCCAATAGGGTTCTTCCGCCTTATCAAAAACCAACCACTCTTTAGCATTTACACGATACCTTGTTATTCCAGAATCTGAAACAAGAGTAGCAACATCTAATGCATGCAATCGTGGTGAGATAGAACGTTCAACCACCTCTACCACCTCATGTTTCTCTGAACATGAAAAAAGAAATATAGCAACCATCGATAAGATGGTCGCTACACTTCTTCTATATTTTACAACTAAATCCACTACAACTTAAAATTATTTTGCTCTTACTGTAGTTTTTTCATTAATCCAACCCGGAACAGTATATGAGTCTCCATTTTTAATATTTCTCATAAACAACTCTGATGCAGGTGGGAAATACTCTTTATAAGTTGCAATCATCTTATTTACGGTTGACGCACATGCCGGATTAACGGCTTTGGCTCTCTCCAATTTATCAACTGCTGCCCAAAATGCAGTCATTTGGATAATTGCATCACTACTAATTGCCGAATTATTTTCTGCATATAACACAGCTATCAAGATGTAAGAATCTGAACTTTTAGGGTTGTAATTAATTGCAGCTTGTGCAGCAGCACGAGACTGAGAATAATTACGCATTTCATGATAGATCACAGCCAAATTTTGTTGTGACTTAGCCTTTTCAATATTATCAGTCTCCAAAGAAACAGCCTCTTTAAAGTAACTAATTGCCTTGCTATAATCTTTCTTTGAGTAAGCTTGTGCTGCCAAACCTCTTGCTGATGAAGCAGACGGTTCAATTGCATGTTTATAAGCAGAAGCCTTAAAATAAACAGCAGACTTATCACAATTAGCAATTGAATACAACTTCAACACCATATTCAAGAAATCTTTATCACTTTTCTTTTCCTCAACTTGACTTGCATATACTCCATCCAACGTATTGCAATCAGCTGCCCCCGACTTCGCAAACATAGCATCAACAGAAGCTTTAATATTCGCAAAAATAGAATCCTTAGCAACTCCGGATGCAGCACGCTCAGCCAACAATGGTGTAATCTTCATATAATCATCAATATAAGTACTTCTGAAGGTATTAGGATTCTTCTTGAAAGAGGCATCAGAAAGCAAGAAATATTGTTGAAAAACAGATGCTTCACAAGCAGACCCTTGAGCTTCGATTACATCAGACAACCATTTGTACGCCTGACTCTTCATTGGGTCGCGACTTTCAGGAACATACTCTACATAATCAATAGCTTTTCTACCCATTATGTAGTTCTTTCCTTGCTTTCTATCATTCCCAAAATATTTTATACGATCATCATATACCTTCATCATTTTTTCAAACAACTTCTCCTTTTGCGCAGGATCCTTTGAAGTTTTAATTTGATAACCTATAATCCTTGGACCATATATATAGATATTCTTTGAAGATTGAGGACAATCTGCATACGCCTTCTCCCAAAAAGTTGCTGCACTTTTGTAATCACCTTGTTTAGCATATTGAGTGAATAAACTTAGATTCTGAACACATTGCACACTATCCTCTCCATGACCATACTTGGAACCATCTTGAATCCCTTTCTGAGCCATCGACAATGCAGAAACAGACATTGCCAAACCTAAGAAAAATACTTTCGTTTTCATTTCATTTCAATTTTATAGTTACTAATTCAATTTCCTTTTCATAAACCAATTCTCATTAATCGTAGCATTTAAGATAAACTTAAAATACTGTTCTCTGAGTAAGTTACCTTCAACTTTACCGTTCAATCCATACTCAAATGTAAAATTCATTATTGTTGGATTTAAGCCCTTCTTTAATGGAAATCCCCACCCTGTACTCAACACCAAAGATTTCAACTGCTCTCCATTCACCGTGTAATATGACTTAGACAAATTGGCTCCGAAACGATAATAAACTCTTTCAAAATATGCTCTACCATTAGGATTCGGCAGATATTCAAAACCTACAATAAATTTGTTTCTATCCAAAAACTCCTTCTCTCCAAAAAACTCAACATCCGACCAAAACTCCTTTTTATAATCAAACCCAATGGTAAGCTTATTTAAATAATTAAAAACAAATCCCGTGCCAAAACTCATTGGAAAATCAAAAGAATTGTTAAAATTCTGCACAACTGTATCTGTGGTAATCACAGTTTGTTCTGCATCTGCATTAACACTTGACTTCAATTGATAAGTTCCTCCCAGCGTTAAAGACATATCTTTCTTCAACGGAATAGTAAATTGAACTCCAAAATTTCCGGATAAATCTGTTACAGAAATTGTTCGCTGCATAATAGTAGGAACATATACTTCTTCAAAAGAGGCAGAACTTGAATACTCGATAGATCCAAAATAATATTGCAAGTTGGCACCCAATGAGAACCAAGAAAAAGGTCGAAATCCCAAGCCTAAGTAAAGCTGAGTTATCCCACCCTCTCCTGCATAAGTGTAATTTGTTTTCAAACTTCCGGCAGTAATCGAAGAAGGTGAAGTCTCTGTCATAGAGTAATTATACCCTACAATAGAGTATGGCATCAAACCTAAACTTAACGCAACCCACTTTTTTATTGGAAATTGCATTGCCAAATATTCTAAATTGCCATCTAAAGCTGTTTGACTTTTTTCGCCATCTGAAAAATTGGAGACTTGAAAACTCACTCCCGCCTCCATTCTAAACGTTAATGAATCTATTGACGTATAGGATGCAGGATTGGCAGGATTTATGAAATTATTGGAACGTAATCCCATCGACAAGCCTCCCAGAGCCTTCACTTGTCCGAAACCGGCATCATTTACTAAGCCATATCCATAGCGTGTATAAGGCGAACTCGTATTATTTTGCGCAATCAAGGGTTGCACAATAAAACTCAATACACAAATTATTACAAAATATATCTTCTTCATTTGAATGTCAAAATTCTATTCAATCCGATTAACACTAAATCAGGAACTGCAAAGTTGCAATTTTTTATTCTTTTTTCAAAGTATTTTGTGTTTCCTCCTGTTAAAAACACTAAAAGTTTTGGATAAACTCCACCTAAATTGGATATAAACCCATCTATTTCACCTACTAAACCATTCACCACTCCGGAAAGAATAGCCTCTTCCGTTGTTGTACCTATCAAAGGTATTTCATCTTGCAAATTAACCAATGGCAATCGCTTGGTAAAATGATTTAATGCTTTACGTCTCATATCCAAACCTAATGAAATACTTCCTCCAACATACTGATTATTCGCATTCACAACATCATACGTTATGGCAGTTCCGGCATCAATCACCAATAAATTTTGGTCTGGTGCCAAAAAATTGGCTCCAATACAAGCTGCCAACCGATCTTTGCCCAACGTTTCCGGTGTTTTATAACAATTATCCAATGGCAAAGGATCAGTCGTTGACCAAGTTTTTACAATGGGAACATACTTTTTCAAAGTTTTCAGTAAAACGGCTTCTTCAACAGCAACCGAAGAACAGAGTGCTTGTTTAATTGTAAATCTCTCCATCAACATCATCAGTTTTTTCTCGGACAATGCTTTCCATCGCTCAGACAACAGCAATTCGCCGGAATTAAAAACCCCAACTTTTACGGACGAATTACCTTGATCCAAAATCAAATTCATTTCTATCTTTCTTAAGATGGGTTCTATAAATTCTTTTCGTGATTTTTTTTAAATTTATTTCGAGTAGATTGCTAATCGAAAGAACGTAGCAGTGCAAGTTCTATAACAATCTTTCAAACAATAAGTTATTGAAACAAATCAAAAAGTATCGAAAAGTTTATCAACCCTCAATTATACTTTTTTAAATATAAAGCGGTAAAGTTAGAAGTTGTTTAAATTTTATTACTAAAATCTCTCACAAATATGCTCGAACTAAAATTTTAACAACTTCTTATAAAACACACCTTATAAGATCCTTATTTTAAGAAACGCAAATTTAGTCATTTTGATATTATTCTACCAATATTTTTTTATTTAGTATATTTTTTATACATTTGCAGTGCAATAATAAACAATAAAAATGGTACAATTTTTCCATCATATTCATCATTATTTTCAACGATAATAATCGGTGAGTTTTTGGAGTATCCTTTTCTCAGCTTGCCGAAATGGTGAGCTTTTTTACTTTATAGGAAACAATAAAAAAGAAATATATGTTACGTATCGCAGTTCAGGCTAAAGGCCGTTTATATGAAGAGACAATGACAATGTTGGAAGAATCCAGCATCAAGATTAAGTCAGGGAAAAGAACCTTATTGGTTCCTGCATCTAATTTTCCGGTAGAGATTTTATACCTTCGAGATGATGATATTCCGCAAGCCGTTGCAAGTGGAATTGCCGATGTTGGAATTGTTGGAGAAAATGAATACGTAGAAAAAAATGAAAATGCAGATTTAATTAAACGTTTGGATTTTTCTAAGTGCAGAGTCTCTTTGGCTATCCCTAAAGCAGAAGAATACAATGGTCCGGAATGGTTTAACGGAAAAAAAATTGCGACCTCATATCCGGTCATATTGCAAAAATTTTTAGACGAAAAGGGTATTAAAGCCGAAATACATGTCATAACCGGTTCAGTTGAGATTGCACCCGGAATTGGTTTAGCGGATTGCATTTTTGACATTGTGAGTTCCGGAAGTACTCTTGTAAGCAACAACCTTAAAGAGGTTGAAGTTGTACTAAATTCTGAGGCTATATTGATTGGCAATCCTAATTTATCGACTGAGAAAAGAGAAATTTTGAGTGAACTTTTGTTCCGCTTCGATTCTTACAAAAATGCGGAAGGAAAAAAATACATCATTCTAAACATTCCCAATGAGAAGATTGATGCAGTTTGTCAATTACTTCCCGGCATGAAAGCTCCAACTGTTACTCCACTAAAAAAAGAGGGCTGGTCCTCTCTACATTCGGTTATCGAAGAAAAACAATTTTGGGACATTATAAATCAATTAAAAACATTAGGTGCAGAAGGCATTTTGGTTGTCCCTATTGAAAAAATGATTCTTTAGTATTTTTCTTCTGGCAATTTGTATTTCAAACAACTTCTAAAGGTATGAAAGTAGTTAGGTATCCGAAACACAACGAATGGCAAGATTTATTAAAACGTCCTGCATTTGATAATGCTTCTTTATTTGACACAGTCAACACTGTGCTGAATGATGTTAAATCAAAAGGGGACATTGCCGTAAAGAAATATGGTTTAAAATTTGATAAGGTGTCTATTGAAACTTTATCAGTTTCTGAGCAAGAATTAGAATGGGCAGAAAAGTGTGTATCAAACGAACTTAAAGAGGCCATCTTAACAGCTAAAGAGAACATTGCAAAATTTCATGCTGCACAAAATACTCAATTACCTAAAATTGAAACATCTAAGGGGGTAACATGTTGGCAAAAAGCCAAAGCCATAGATAAGGTTGGTTTATATATACCGGGCGGAACAGCTCCCCTTTTTTCAACTGTTCTTATGCTTTCTATTCCGGCTCAAATTGCCGGTTGCAAAGAGATAGTACTATGTTCCCCTCCCAACAAAGAGGGGAAAATTCATCCCGCAGTTCTATATGCGGCTAAAATTGCCGGAGTTAGTAAAATCTTCAAAATTGGTGGTGTTCAAGCTATTGCGGCCATGGCATACGGAACAGAAAGTGTTCCCAAAGTTTATAAAATTTTCGGTCCCGGAAATCAATATGTTACAGCTGCTAAACAATTGGTTAGCTTAAAAGATGTTGCTATTGACATGCCTGCTGGTCCTTCGGAAGTGGAAGTTTTGGCAGACTCTTCTGCCAATCCTAAATTTGTTGCTGCCGACCTTTTATCTCAAGCAGAACATGGTGTTGACAGTCAAGCGATATTAATTACCACTGACGAAAAATTAGCAGAAGATGTAGTTGTTGAAGTTGAAAAACAATTAGCGGAACTACCAAGAAAAGAGATCGCCACTCAATCTATCGAACATAGCAAAATAATCCTTGTAAAGGATATAGAAGAGGCGATTGCAATTACTAATGAATATGCTCCGGAACACCTCATTATATCCACTCGGAACTATCTTGAGGTTGGAGAGCAAATAGAGAACGCAGGATCGATTTTCATGGGAAATTACACTCCTGAAAGTGCCGGTGATTATGCTTCCGGAACTAATCATACCCTACCCACCAATGGTTATGCAAAAGCTTATAGTGGTGTAAATTTAGATAGTTTTAGAAAAAAAATTACCTACCAGGAGATTAGTAAAGAAGGAATCGAAATAATTGGTAACACAATCGAGATAATGGCTGAAAATGAGAGTCTATTCGCTCATAAAAATGCTGTAACCCTCAGACGATTGTTATAGAGGTGAGTTCTATAGATTCACCATATTTAAATTAAAAGCATAAATCATGGGGAGAGATAAACTCTTCGGTACTTTTTGATTTATTTCGACAACTTACTGTCTGATAGTCAGTCTTAATGCCCGCACTGCACTTTCTTTCGATCGGCAACCTCTCGAAATAAATTCAAAAATTCCTCGAAACGAATTTATGGAACCCTCCTAAAATTGTTAGATATGTTTGATTTAAAAAATATTGTCCGTCCAAATATTTGGAATTTAAAGCCTTACTCTTGTGCGAGAGACGAATTCCAAGGAGAGGCGTCTGTTTATTTAGATGCTAATGAAAGTCCATACAACGCTCCGTATAATCGATATCCGGATCCTCTACAATGGGATTTAAAAAAGGAAATTGAAAAGATAAAAAAAGTGGATGCTAAACAGATCTTTTTAGGGAACGGGAGTGATGAAGCAATCGACTTGGTTTACCGCGCATTTTGTGAACCGGGAAGAGACAACGTTGTAGCAATTGAACCGACTTACGGAATGTATGGAGTTTGTGCCGACATCAATAATGTGACTTATAAGAATGTTAAACTTAATGATGATTTCTCTCTTAATGCAGAAAATCTGCTAGATGCCGTTGATGATAATACAAAGGTAATTTGGCTATGTTCTCCAAACAATCCTACGGGTAATCTGTTGGCAACCTGCGAAATTGAAAAGATTTTAAACTCATTTCATGGAATTGTGGTTGTTGACGAGGCATATATTGACTTTTCTTCTACAGAATCTTGGGCATTACAACTTAATAAATATCCCAATCTCATTGTATTACAAACATTCTCGAAAGCTTGGGCTTCCGCCGGTATCCGCTTAGGATTGGCTTTTGCTTCTACTGATATTATTGCCATTTTCAACAAAATTAAATATCCGTATAATATCAATATCCTAACTCAAAAACTTGCGTTAGAAACCATCGGCAAAAAAGATCTTATTTCTTCATGGAAAGAGACCACCATTATAGAAAGAGATCGAATGATAAAAGAGTTGAGCCAATTGCCTGTAACAACTTTTATACATCCGTCCGATGCCAACTTCCTATTGGTTAAAGTAAATGATGCTAATAAAATCTATCAAGAGTTAGTAAAAAAAGGAATCATTGTCAGAAACAGAAATTCTGTAACTCTTTGTCAAGGGGGACTACGAATTACGATTGGGACACCGGAAGAAAATGATATTCTACTGACAGAATTGAAAAAACTTTAGGTGTATAGAACTTACCTTTAATAAATAGTGACACCCTAAAAACTTATGCGTCATAATGTACAAATGCACTCACGATTTGTGAATTGTACACTATGACGCAATTGATATAAACTCCTCTGCATGATTTCGCTATCGTACCTTCGGACGAATCATATTTTGTTTAACGTATCTATGATTGCTTGCCGTTCCATATCTTTCCCTATAAATACGATTTTTATCATTTTATCACCATACTCTGCATCCCAATCTCTACGCAATTCAGCGTTTCGCTCCAACAATTGTTCTACTTCTTCTTGGGGAGCGGTGCAAATCCATTGTCCTGCCTCGGTTAGTCGCTTTAAAGAGCCGGCTTGGTCAAACATATAGGACATAGGTTCATTCTCTTCAAAATAGAGAATTCCTTTAGAACGAATAATTCCTTTAGGCCAATTGGAGTAAACAAACTGCTCAAATTTAGACAAATTAAAAGCTCTCCTCCTATAATAAACAAACGTTGAAATACCATATTCACCACTCTCCCCTTCACCTTGATGATGATGGTGACAATGAGAATGGTCATGATGCTTGCAATTCTGGTGATTTTCGTGATGGTCGTGATGTTCATGATTACATCCACAATGGCAATGCTCGGAAGTGTCAGAACACTCCACCTCCTCATCCATACTCTTTATCCATCCGGCAGACATCGCCACTTTTTCCAAATCAAACGCATGAGTGTCTAAAATTAAATTCAGGTCGAATTGTGCAAAATCCGCTTCTATCACCTGCGCATTAGGTTGCAATTTCTTCAACACCGCTAATAATTGGTTTTTAGCCTCTATTGTTACTTCGCTGATTTTATTTAATACGATAACATTACAAAATTCGATTTGCTGAACCAATAAACTAGCAATACACTCCTCATCTACAAGCCCCAATAAATCATTCCCTCCGGAGAATTCTTCCAAAATACGTAAAGCATCGACAACAGTAACCACACAATCCAAACGACAAATTTCCGGCAATTGATATTTTTTTGCATAATCAGAAGTAGAAGCAATTGTTTGAGCAATAGGGAAAGGATCACAAACCCCACTTGCCTCGATAACAATATAATCGAACTGATTGCTTTTAGTCAACTCTGCAATTTGTTCAAGCAAATCTGTCTGCAAAGAGCAACAAATACACCCATTTGATAACGCAACCAAATTATTTTGCTCCTCTGTTACAATTCCGCCTTTTTGAATTAAAGAAGCATCAATATTGACTTCACCAATATCATTTACAATAACAGCAAAACGATACCCTTTGCTATTGGATAAAATATTGTTTACCAAAGTGGTTTTCCCACTTCCAAGGTACCCGGTCAACAACATTATTGGAACTACCTGTTTATTCATGACTTAAATTTTATAATATAATGTTTTTCAAAGATAGATGAAATAACAATTAAACAACCTCAAAATTACAATTTTCTACAATCTCACACAATCAATAAGAAGTTGTTTAGATTTTATTTCGACTTATTTGAGAGTGATTTTATTATTCTTTTGAAGTTAATAGTGGACTATTCTCAAAAATGAATAGTGAAAATAGCTTAAAAAGCACTTCAAAGATGCCGAAAAAAGGTGAAGCAAAAATCATTTAATAATAATATTTAAACAGTTCTAATTATTTTGTCTATAAAAATAGCCATTTCATCTATAAATTATTGCCAA
This sequence comes from Bacteroidales bacterium, assembly GCA_015061185.1. Classification (GTDB taxonomy): domain Bacteria; phylum Bacteroidota; class Bacteroidia; order Bacteroidales; family Paludibacteraceae; genus UBA1181. The sequence goes on along the minus strand of SUWZ01000028.1, from coordinate 5,095 downwards.
CTATTTAGATTGAATTTAACTTTGACGAGGAAATATACCTTCATAAGGTGAGTTTTATAAATTCTCCGTTTGTAATTGAGAAGGTATAGTTGGTGGTTGATGAACTTTTCGGAACTTTTTGATTTCTTTCGGTGACTTACCGTTTATCAAATGGTTACAGTGTTTGAACTGCTCTTTTGAACAGTAATTCACTCGAAATAAATAAAAAAACTGTGAAATGAGTTAATCGAACCCACTTTAAGTTGCAAATAAATTTTTCATAATAGTGTTTGTTTTCATTTTTTTATTAGAGAGAATTTACTCTCAGGTTAAGTGCTTGGTTGTGAAATTAGGCACTAATTTTTTTTAGCACCTCAACAATTCAAACGATCCATTAATAAATCTTTATAATTCTTTCCGATTGACAATTTTTGACCTGCAATAGTCACTAAATTTCCTTCGACCGACTCAATATTAGCGAGAGAGACAATGTAAGATTTATGAATTCTCATAAAATCGCGAGACGGCAACTCTTCTTCCAATTTTTTTAACGCATAGTATGCCGTAATCTTTTTATTATCTTTCAGATGAAAGGTAACATACTCACTTTGCCCTTCGACAAATAAAATATTAACAAAATCTATCCTATATAGTTTATAATCAGCCTTTACCATAAAATAATCCTTTTCAGGTTTCGTCTCACACTCCTTACTTCTCAACAATTGAATCCGCTCTTGCACTTTATTAACAGCTTGCACAAAACGGGGAAATGAGATAGGTTTTAAAAGATAATCTACAGCTTCCAATTCATAACTATCAATAGCATACTCTGAATGGGCTGTAGTAAAAACTATCAGAGGTGGATTTTTTAAAGAGCGAATAAACTCCATCCCTGATAAGTCCGGCATCTGAATATCCGTAAATATCAGATCTACCTCCTCGTTTTGCAAAAGTTCTAATGCATGAACAGCATTGTCACACACTCCACATAATTTAATATTAGCAATTTTTGAAGCATATTCAGACAACAATTTTCTCGCCGGAAATTCGTCATCTATTATTATCGTTTTAATCACTTCTTGCACCATAATAAATTATTTTAAATTAATTACTAAATCAAGTTGATAGATATTATTCAATTCGTTAACACTCAATACATAACGATTAGGATAACACAACTGCAAACGTTGTTGTACATTTTGCAAGCCTACACCATTTGAAAATTCTTTTTTTGTGCGAAATTTCTCACAGATGGTATTTTCTATATAAAAATGGAGTTGATTATTAGTCGCATTCAGCGACAATAAAATATAGGAATCATCTTCCCGACCCACTCCACTATACTTAAACGAATTTTCCAAAAAAGGTTGAAGCAACATAGGTGCTATCATAATAGACTCAGACTCAACATATTTTTCAAAAGTAATATTTAGTGGATTTTCAAAACTAAAACGATGAAAATCAATATAATTTTCCAAATAAAGAATCTCTTTTTCCAGCAAAATTTCATTGTTTTTAGAACAATTTGTAACATATCTCAGCATCTCTGAAAGAGATAAAATTGCATCGGGAGCATTTTTATCTTTCATGTACACCAAAGAATAAAGGTTATTCATCGCATTAAACAAAAAATGAGGATTGATTTGGGAGCGAAGAAAATTCAGTTCCATCTGCATTTTCTCTTGTAATAATGAGTTTCTGACCTGTTCAGCTACTAAACTCCTTTGCCTATAAAACGACAAAAAATTCACCAAAGTAACACCTAAAAACAGAATCAAAATTTTCCATTTTGTTGTTTGAGAATTACCAAGAAGGGAGACAATAGACTCTTCTTCAAAAAAGGGCTTTCTTTCTTCCGGCAAAGAGATATCCAATAATGACACTTCTGATGCAACTCTGTTTTTTTCTATAAAATAATACAAAATGCGCTCTTCTAAAAAAGAAAAAACAATTGTCATTAGAACAATGATAACAACTGTGAATAAAAGTGTCCAAAAGAAACGTTCTTTACTTAGAAAAAAAGGAATTATAAACTTTCTATTAAATAGAGAAAGGAGAATCATTCCTATTAGAAGAACAATTGATAATGAAAATGATAAATAAAAATCCAAAGGGAAACTACTGACAGTTAACAAAAGAAAAACTGCCACCCAAATAAGAATCTCAACTACAGACTCCCTATTCCAAAAGAATTCTACTCGCCTATTTTCCATACCTCCAAATTTAAGAAATTATTCAGAATATGAAAGAAAAGACTCTCTGTTTTTTTGGGTAAGTTCTATAAAAAACATCTTATACAGCTAATTATCTTTGTTGAATTATGCTGATGTAATAGAGATAAAACATTTCAAAAGGATAAGCATTTTTTCAAAATTGAAAAATCCTCCGTAGAAAGAATAAAATAAACCACTTAAAAATTAAACACTTAGAAAGCAAGAAGAAATATTTTCAAAAAAAAAAGAAGAAAAGACTTGACAAAAAGAAAAATGTATCTTATCTTTGCAAAAGAGATTTAGATAAGACATATCTACAAAAGTAGAGTAAAGATATTCATTCTGGTTTTAGTTTGGTTAAAATTTTTTAGGACGAGGGGGTTCTAATCTCCCAAAAAAAGAAACGATGTGAATTGTTGGTCCGACAAAACGGAGGTTCATAACCCGCCTCCGTTTTTTTTGTGCCTTGTGTGTGTGATGTAAACCTCCTCCATAATTCTCGCCATGGCATAGCAGAAACAAGTTTAACTATACTCATTTGGATATACGAAAAGCTTCTCATACATAATCAATCTAAGCAAAAAACTATTCAAAATCACCTCGACAAAATTTATAGAAACTTCCTTCAAAAATTCTGCAAAATGAAATTATAGAACCCATCTAAAGCGACCAATAGAAAGATTTTTATATAGAAATAAAAAAATAAGAGAATTGTTTATCTTGGATTTAGAATAAAAATAGTACCTTTGCCGAAAGAAATATCAATTCAGAAAAGAGAGATGAAAGAGCGTATAAGAAAAATAGCTGAAGAAATAAAAGACTTACATGCAGAGAGTTTAGAAGATATTGAGGCTCTACGCATAAAATACTTAAGTAAAAAAGGTGAGGTTTCGATGTTATTCAACGAATTCAGAGAAGTTCCCAACGACCTAAAAAAAGAGGTGGGACAGATGTTGAATAAATTGAAGTATGAGACTCAAGAAGCAATTTCTGAACTGAAAGAAAAGTTTGAAGAGTTAAACTTAAGTAATGACAAGTTAGATTTAACACGTTCAGCAGAACCGATAGAATTAGGAACAAGGCATCCTCTATCGATTGTCAAAAATGAGATTGTCGAAATTTTTTCCCGATTAGGATTCGTTGTCGCAGAAGGACCTGAAATTGAGGATGACTGGCATGTATTTTCTGCTCTGAATTTTCCACCGGAACATCCGGCACGAGATATGCAAGATACATTTTTTATTGCGAGAAATCCGGATGTTTTATTGCGTACGCACACCTCATCAGTACAAACTCGTACAATGACAAGCCAAAAGCCTCCTATCAGGGTGCTTTGTCCGGGTAGAGTTTATCGCAATGAGGCCATCTCTTATCGTGCGCACTGTTTCTTCCATCAAGTAGAAGGTTTATACATTGATAAAAACGTTTCGTTTGCAGACTTGAAACAAGCATTGCTATACTTTGCAAAGGAGATGTTTGGAGAAGAGACACAAATACGTTTACGACCATCCTACTTCCCATTTACAGAACCATCTGCAGAGATGGATATATCTTGCAACCTTTGCGGGGGGAAAGGCTGTCCATTCTGTAAAGGTACAGGCTGGGTTGAGATTTTAGGGTGCGGAATGGTTGACCCTAACGTATTGGAGAGTTGCGGAATAGATAGTAAAGAATACACCGGATACGCATTTGGAATGGGTGTAGAAAGAATAACTAATCTAAAATTTCAAGTAAAAGATTTAAGGATGTTCTCTGAAAATGATATACGATTCCTTAATCAGTTTAAATCAGCATATTAAAAGAAAAATACCATGGCAAAAGATTCATCAGCGGGTAGCGAACACAACACCCTGGCATTTGGAACAAAGGTAGTAGGCGACATCCAAGCAGAGAGTGATTTCAGATTGGATGGTTCTGTAGAAGGAACTATCACTTGCAAAGGGAAAGTTATCATTGGAACAAAAGGTTCTTTAGATGGCACATTAACATGCAATAATGCAGATATATTGGGTCGTGTAAACGGTCAATTACACATCAACGACACCCTTTCTTTAAAATCCTCTGCACACATTGAAGGCGATATTGACACCAAAATATTATCAATTGAACCACAAGCTATATTCACAGGAACTTGCAACATGAGTAAGAAAGAGAGTACAAACAACAATTAATTTTACTCGTAAACATACATAAAGTAATTTCTATAAATCACGCAAAGGGAAAGTATAATTATTGTTAATTTGTATTTTCCAACGTGATTTATAGAAATTACTTTATAAATGATGATACAAAAAAAAGAGGTCTTTTCAACCTCTTTTTTTTATTTTTTCGAGCAAATCATATCAACCAAAATCAATTTCGAATCGACTGGAAGACGAATCATCTCCTTTCTCAGCACTATCAGTTCCTGAAGCACTGTCATTAATAAAACCAATAACATCTTGCATACCGGTAAGGAACTTCTCAAAATCTTCCTTGTACAAGAAAATCTTGTGCTTCTCAAATGACACTTGGGAATCATCGCCCATTACCTTTTTCTTACTTTCTGTAATCGCTAAAAACAACTCATCCTTACGATTACGTTTTACATCTAAATAATAGATGCGCTTGCCGGCTTTTATTGCCTTCGAATAAACAATCTCTTGATCCCGTTTATCCGTCTCATACCTCTTTTTCTCTTCGTCCATACGCTCACACTTTTAAATATTACACTTTTCAATAAAAACGAAATCACCCAAATTTCTAAAATTATTTTTAATTATCAAAATTTTTTCAAATATTTTTTACACATAGACAAAAAAAAACTCAATCGTAGAATCAACAGATTTTGTACTGTAAAAAACGAAGTGCAAAAAAATATAGTCATTCTTCCCTCCCTACTGGAGTACTCCAGTAGGAAAAAA
>SUWZ01000027.1 GCA_015061185.1 Bacteroidales bacterium | reverse complement strand
GACTCCTCTTGAGGTCGCTAGAGTGTTACATCCTGAATATTTTTAATATCGTGCATTATCAACTTGAATTCAGCAATTAAAAAAAATGAAAAAAAGTATATTAATAATCATAGCAGCATTTGCATCATGCATTGTTATGGCACAACAGTTAAAAATTTGGGAAAATGGAATAGTTATATATGAAAGAAATATTTCCAACATTGATAGTATCACATTCACAGCCAAAACAGATAGCACCTTAATTCCAGAAAAAACTAAAAAGTTTGATGCAGGAGAACCACTTCCTGGACTATTCTCTATTGGATATGGGACAACAGTACGTTTTGCTAGAGGAAATGTTCTATATCAACCAAGTAGCAAAACGTGGGAAATTGCACAAGAACAATACGTAACAGGGTGGTTGCTAAATAATGAAAATCAATGCGAATTTATATCTGATACATTATATACAGGATGGATAGATTTATTTTCACAGAGTACTACTTCAAACTATTATGGTGTAACTGATTCTGAAAATGAAGAAGATTACGATGGAGAATTCGTTGATTGGGGAACTAACTTTGAAGGTAATTGGATAACAATTTCAGCGAGAGAATGGCAATATATAATGAGTGAAAGACCTGCTGCGGATACACTATGGGCATTGGCGTCGATTAGATTTCGTGATGACTTACTAATAAACGGTGTAATAATACTTCCAGATAATTTAGCTTCAACTAATATTTCATTCCCTTACAATCCAACTGCTGAAAATTTCGAAATAAATGTATATGACGAAGAAGAATTTCGTAATATGGAAAATATATATGGAGTTGTATTTCTTCCCTACTCAGATATCCGAAAAGGAGATAGAATAATAGACCAAAGAATTGCTATCAGAGGGAGGGATGATTCTTCTATTGAACTCTACGAGGGGAAAGTAGTAAATGAAAGATTTATCGAACCTAGTGTAGGTTGCAATGTCCGTTTAGCTGAAGTAATTAGGACAAGCAATGTTAAACCAGAATTTTCTGTTTCGGATAGTGTAAAAGTAGAATTTTCTAACGGAAATGTTCAATATCAACCATCTACAAAAAAATGGCGTTTTGCACCAAACCAATGGGAGACAGCAGGATACAATAACATCAATATCATTGACACGACATACAACGGATGGATAGATTTATTTTCAAAGAGTACATCTACAAACTATTATGGAGTAACAACAGATTATGATGAAGATAATGAATATGAAAATCTTATTGATTGGGGAACAAACTTTGAAGGAGAATGGTATACAATGAACCTAGCAGAAAGTATTTACTTATTTGATTTGAGGATAGGAGCAAAAGGTTTACGAACTTTAGCAACAGTCAATGGCGTGAGAGGTATGATTATTTTACCAGACATATTTATAAATCCTGGAGTACAATATAATTTTACTGATTGGGAAAAAATTGAGAAAAATGGGGAATACCAAGATACAACAATAATTCAAGAACTATACGAGATAAATATTTATAATGAAAAAATGTGGTCTATGATGGAAGAGGCAGGAGCTGTATTTCTACCAGCTGCAGGGCATAGATCAAATTCAAAGACTTCAATCGAATTTACTAATGTCATAGACCATAATCTCAACGGATGTTATCACTTAAAGGAAAGCAATATAGAATTCCTAACAAGAAATTATACCATTTATAAAAAAGGAAGTACAGTACATGGAGGAGGTTTATTCCACAAATCAATCGGACAATCCGTTAGATTAATTCGAAAGATTAAATAATAATAAATTTTCAATTTTGAACTAAAACAAGTAATTATATTCGGGCTTTTCTGCTTGTAGAAAAGCCCGAATAATAATATTCAAAAAGGAATTAAAAATTAGTTAATATTAAGTTGAAATAATTTTTATTACCACCGATAAAACTAAAAAATTAGGGCTGATTCCATAAAAGGTTTCAGCCCTTTTAGGTTATTTTGTATTTGCAAAACAACCAAATAACCTGGGCAAAAATAGTATTATTTTCGGGCAACCGATATATGGACAGTTAATAAAATCGCTAGACTGCGATAAAATTTGAAATCAGCAGAAAAATGGAGGAGAACGGTATGTGAAGAGCTTTGACGGCTTCACCCACTTGGCGACTATGCTGTATGCGGTGATAATGCGTTTCGATTCATTGCGCGAGATAGAGATATCTATGACCGTCGAGGTAAGGAAGCTGCATCATGTTGGAATAGAGGTAGTTCCCAAACGGAACACTTTGTCGGATGCCAATGCCAGACGTTCAAAGAAGTTCTTTGAGGAGGTCTACCGTGATTTGTACGAAGCCAACAAGGGTAAACTTTCGGCGTATAGGTCAAAAATTCTTAGAAATCTGTTTAATTAAATTATCTGTTCGCACGTTGTGCGGAGATGAAATTAGATCTATTCAAAAATCAATGAGGGTGCATCAAAACTATAAAGTTGAGATACACCCTCACATATTAAAGACACCTAATTGGAATTATCTATTCATTACGCATCGATAACAGCATAGGTTGCATTATCCTCGATGAATTGGCGACGAGGAGCCACCTCATCTCCCATCAACATAGAGAAAGTATAATCCGCCTGAGCCATATCGCCAATTGTTACCTGACGCAAAGTACGATGCTCCGGATCCATGGTGGTTTCCCACAATTGATCCTCGTTCATCTCTCCAAGACCTTTATAACGTTGAATCTTTACAGAACTTTCAAGTCCCCCACCATATTTATCGATGAATGCTTGCTTTTGCTGTTCATTCCAACAATATTCAGAGACTTTACCTTTTGTACAAAGATACAAAGGAGGAGCAGCAATATAGACATGACCTCTTTCAATCAATTCTCGCATGTGTCTGAAGAAGAAAGTAAGAATCAACGTGTCGATGTGGCTACCATCGACGTCGGCATCGGTCATGATAATAATCTTGTGGTAGCGAAGTTTCTCCATATTCAAAGCCTTAGGATCTTCAGGAGTACCAATACTCACACCCAAAGCAGTATAAATATTACGAATTTCTTCGCTTTCAAACACCTTATGTTGCATTGCTTTCTCCACATTCAAGATTTTACCCCTCAGTGGCAAAATAGCTTGGAATTTACCATTTCTACCTTGTTTAGCAGTACCACCTGCAGAATCACCCTCGACAAGGAACAATTCGCAGTTTTCCGGATTTCTGTCTTGGCAGTCAGCCAATTTACCCGGCAAACCTGCACCGGACATAGGAGACTTACGTTGAGTCTCGCGCGCTTTACGAGCTGCAATACGAGCACGAGCCGCCAAAATCACCTTATCTACAATAATTCTCGCCTCTTTCGGATGCTCCTCCAAATAGTTTGTCAAAGCCTCACCAACAGCTTGTTGCACAATACCGGAAACCTCATCATTACCCAATTTGGTTTTGGTTTGACCCTCAAACTGAGGTTCAGCCACTTTCACAGAAATAACAGCTGTAAGACCTTCACGGAAGTCATCACCACTGATTTCAATTTTTGCCTTTTCCAACAATTTAGAGTCATCAGCATACTTTTTCAAAGTTCTTGTCAAAGCTGCACGGAAACCGGTAACGTGAGTACCACCCTCAATTGTATTAATGTTGTTAACGTATGAGTGTACCACCTCGTTATAAGAGGTATTGTAGGTCATTGCCACCTCCACAGGAGTCCCATATTTCTCGGTGGAAACGTGAATAACATCCGGAATAAGATGATCTTTGGCAGAGTCCAAGAACTCAACAAACTCTTTCAATCCGCTCTCTGAGTGGAATAAATCTTTACGAATATTTCCCTCTTCATCAGGACGATTATCGGTCAAAGAGATATGGATACCAGCATTCAAGTAAGACAAATCTCTCAAACGTCTTGCCAAAGTCTCATATTTATAAACGGTTTCAGTAAAAATCGATGAATCCGGCAAAAAGGTAACTTTTGTTCCGGTTCTATCAGACTCTCCCACCTCTTTAACATCATACAACGGTTTACCACAAGAGTACTCTTGCACATAACGCTTTCCGCCACGGCAAACTTCCACCATCATTTTGACAGACAAAGCATTAACACAAGATACACCCACACCGTGCAAACCACCGGAAACCTTATAAGTTCCTTTGTCAAATTTACCACCGGCATGAAGGACAGTCATAACAACCTCCAACGCAGAGCGTTTTTCTTTCTCGTGCATATCCACAGGGATACCGCGCCCATCATCTTGAACCGTGATAGAATTATCTTCATTGATTGTAACTTCGATGTTCTTACAGAAACCTGCCAAAGCCTCATCGATAGAGTTATCAACCACCTCATAAACCAAGTGGTGCAAACCTCTCTCTCCAATATCTCCGATATACATGGCAGGACGCTTACGCACTGCCTCAAGGCCTTCTAACACCTGAATATTATCCGCGGTATAAGAACTTCCCTTTTTTTCTTCACTCATATTATTGATTTTTTGAATCTATTTTAATACCCACAAATGTACAAAAAAAAATAGTATTTTAAGCAAAAGAGTGTATAAAAAACGCAATGAATAAATATTGAGGTAACATCTACAAATTACAATTTCGGTTTATTTATTTGTAATAAATCTAATCTTAGGGGAATTTGAATCCATTATAAGAGAGTTCTATAAAGGCAACTTCTATAAGAAGTTATTTAAATTTTATTAAAAAAAATATTCTATAGTTTCACTCTCTTATTTTCGGGATCTTTGAGATTCTTTTAGGTGGGTTCTATAAATTCATTTCGAGGAATTTTTGAATTTATTTCGAGTAAATTGTCGTGCGAAAGGAAGGAGCAGTGCGAGCACTGTGACCGACTGACAAGCAGCAATTTGCCAAAATAAATCAAAAAGTACCGAAAAGTTTATCAATCTTCGATTTACACTTTTTAAATTTTAAACGGTGAATTTATAGAACTCACCTTAAACCTATTTTTATTCTCCTTTTTTGATAATAGTCCACTATTTTCTGCAGAAGAAGATTAAAAATAGATTTAAAAATCTCTCTCAAATATGCTCGAAATAAAATTTAAACAGTTTCTAAATTACGATTCCCTATTTTCAAATCATAAATTATGTTTCGGATGTATTGGAATTAATTTTACTTATCTTGCCTCTATTCATTCCGTTGCAACGCTCACTTCACTCCTCTGTTGATAAAAAGAACCTAAACAAAATATCTTCCAAAATCATCGACACTTGATTTACGGAAATTGAGTTCGTTGGGTTGATATAAAAGGTATTGAATGGCTATAATTAAAATTAAACTATTGATAATAATCAATAAAACGGGGGGGGTAAATTAGAGGTATCGTATTTAAAATTTTTAGAAATAATGAGATATTTTCGCAGAAAATTAAAATTATTTCTTGCAAAATAAGACTTAAGAGGTTGACTAAAAAACTGTCGAAATATAGAGATAAAAATAAATATTTATTAACTATTAAAACAATTTAAAATGAAAAAAACAAATTTGTTATGGGTGATAGCCATGTTGCTATTCGGTACTTTAAATTTCACAGCCTGCTCAGATGAAGAAGATGAAGATTACGATTCCACTAACGACGAAATTTCAATCAGTAATTTGACAGGATTATGGCAAAGTGAATATGTATATTACAAGGAATTAGAAGATGGGAAACTTGTAGAAGAAGGTAGAGAACAAGAAGAGGATTTTAGAATCCAATTCAACGCAGACGGAACTTTCTCAATGTACGAGTATACGTACAAGTATGACATTGATTCTGATTCTGGAGAGTATAATTGGGAAAAAGGTTCAACCGGGAAATGGACAAGTGATAAGAACAAAATTAATTTGATATATAATGATAACCAAGACGATGATATTGAGGCAGTTACTATAATTGAATTGACAACATCCGAATTAAGATTGGAATGGTACTGGGCAGAAATGGAAACTGATGGAAAATTTTATGAAGAATGGGAAGCATATTCTTTTAAAAAAATAGGACAATAAAATGAATAGAAAGAGAAATAAATTTTACATTAAGAAAATCTTATGTTTCATACTCTCTTTGAGTATTCTAACTTCATGCGTAACATTGGATGTAAATCCTATCCCCAATTCAACATCACTTATGATGTTAGATAAAGATAGAATTGAAATCTTAGGAGAGGCAGAAGGGAATGCAGGAGGGGCTCGTCTTTGGCTATTGTTTATTCCATTTGGATGGGCAAGAGATAAATGGCTAAAAAGCAGAGCTACGAAAAATGCATTAAAAAGTTACCCCAACGCAGATGGGCTATTAGATGCGACTCTTGATTACCATAGAGTTCGCGTGCCATTGGTATTTTTAACAGTAGTAACTAAAGACGTTAAAGTTAAAGGGGTAGCTTACCATATTCGAACTGATGAAGAATACAAAGAATTCAAGGAAAAGAAAGAATCAGAAAACGAATAAATTTAAACATAGGAAGTTGACCTCTCTTTTGTAGAAAGTCAACTTCCTATTTGATATTTTTTAAAGCATAGAACGCCTCAATCAAAAGGGAGAAATATCTTCGTGTTAAAAACCTTTTCAGGGGTTTTAAGCACCAAAATGTAGTTACCACCAACAAGATTAGTAGTTATAACATTCTCTCGTTCTGCAACTCTAAAAGATTCTAATACAGCCCCATTCATCGAGATAATTTCCAACAAACAATCCTTATAGAAGTTGTCCGACAAGAATATACTTTTTCCCTCTACCCGGATTTTCGGGAATTGGTTAACATTTACATCGTTTTCACCGGTAGAACCGCTCTGCTCATACAACGGGGCTAATGCTTCCGCCCACAGATGATGCATGGCTTGTCCGCCGCCTGCACTTCCGTTGGGATGAACTCCATCACTACCTAACAACTCGGGGTGACTCTTAAAATAGGAGTAAAAATCAGGTCCTTGCGGCAAACTATTTTTTTCTGTCAAATCATCGATGATTTGAAGAAATTTTGGATTAACCTGCCAACCTGCTTTGTCCGGATCTGTAGCAATGATGCGAGCCAAAACAGGAGTTATTCCGCAAGCTTTGGCAGAATCAATAATTGTTTGCATATTCTTTCTGAATGTTTCGGCATTCCAATCGCCGCCTCCCCAAGCATCATTGGTACCCATCTCTATAGCCCAATACTTAACATTGCCTGCATACTTCAGATAATCAGACAAACGGGCTACCACCTCTGTACTGTTTATGCACCCAATTCCTCCGCGAAGCATTGCCGGGGTATAATTAGGAAATCTTGCATGAATCAAATCCGCCACAGTGGTATCTGTATCTTGTTGTTTCATTCCCATCTGACTGATACTTGTTCCCATGAAAAACCATGTATCATTCCCACCGTTGCTAATGTCAAAAGCTTCTATTTCCAATATCTCTCCTACACTCTCTTCGCTGACAAATCTAAACCAAGATTTTCCGGAAAAAGGAATGGATAGAGCACGAGACATAACCGGATTATTTTCAACAACAGCCACCTCTTCCCAATCGCCATCTTTGCCATCCGTTGAATTGGCTGAAGTTAAGATTTTAAAGTTCTTCAAAGGAGTACCACTGTGAGAGCAGCCTGTGGTGAAATCTGTAGCCCAAGCAAAGTCTCCCATAGATTCCCATGTGACTAAAAGTGTATCTGCCGAATTAGATACTTGTATGGCAATATCCTTTGCTTTGGAATTCTTCCACCCGGTGAGTTGTCCGTCCGTAATATAAGAGTTATCACCATCTGAGGTTTTTGCCACAACTCCTCTTGTTAAAAGTTGATTAGGGACAATGGAAAATAGTTGTGTTGAGAAAAAACATCCCAATAGAATCGTAGTAAATTTGTATTTCATTGTATTAAGAATTAAAGTAAGTTCTATAAATTCTTTGTTGCCAAAATAAATCAAAATCACCTAAAAGTTTATCAACTGCGATTTACACTTTCCATATCTTTAAGGGTGAATTTATAGAACTCCCCTTAAAAATCTCTCTCAAATAGGCTCAAAATAAAATTTAAAACAACTTCTTATCCTCCAAATCCCTTCTTATAAGAAGAGAAATTATCAGAAGATGCCTTATGAAGAAAAATATCAACAGAATCGCCAGAGAGAGGCAAAAAAGGTAAATCTCCATTTTCGGGCGATTCACCTTTTCTCATAAGGAAAATATCTTCGTCATAAAAAACTGTATTAGCAGGTTCTACGATGCAATCATGCAGAGAAAAAAGTTCTACAAATCTCCCCTCTTCATCGAGGACAACCACGCCATTTCCGGTGTATGAAGATGGACCAAAATAGATTCTATGAGAAGCCAAACGTATCATAACAAACCTCTATTGTGGTTGATTTTGGATAGATTTTGCAACAGAATCTTTGACAACGGCAAGGTTAGACAACACTTTATCATACACCTTCTCATATACATCAAAATTTTGGGTGTACCAAGTGACCGCTGAATCAAATTCAGCCTCCGTCACTCCATGTCTTGCCAACACTCCACAATAATACATCACCCGATTTTCGTTTTTCGGCAACACATAATCATTCACAGTTGCCTGCGTCAAGTAGAAATCTGTTAGTATATCCACCATTTTATCTTCCGGAATAACCGGCTCTCCCTTATCAATCGAGCAAGAAAACATAGATAAGAGAGTAAACAAAACAAAAATATAGAAAGGGTTGAATCTCATACTAAACAACATTTAATCCAACTTTGAAGAAAACTCTTCGTTCAAAGTTTTATACTCAAAAATGATCATATAAGCCACGCTGACACAAATAGCAGAATCTGCGACATTAAATACAGGGTCAAAGAATGTGAAACGTTCTCCCCCCCAGATAGGAAACCAACTTGGCAAAACTGTATCTATCAAGGGGAAATACAACATATCCACCACTTTCCCGTAAAAATAAGAGGCATAGCCTCCCTGAGAAGGTAGAAATTCTGCCACTTGACCATAACTTGAATCAAACCAAACGCCATAAAAAACACAATCAATGATATTGCCTAAGGCTCCTGCAAGCAACAACGTGACACCCACAATATAGCCTAATTTCATATCATTTTTTATGATTTTTACTAAGTAGTACAAGATAGCGCAAACAGCAACAATTCTAAGTAAGGTCAAAAAAAACTTATCAAACAATTCGATACCGAACGCCATCCCATTATTTTCGATGAAACGGATGTAAAACCAATCAAAGACCTCAACACTTTCACCTAAAACGAAATGGGTTTTAACATAAAACTTAGACCATTGGTCAAGAACCAATAACAAAATAAAAACTCCTAATGAGATTAAAAATTTATTTTTTATGCGCTTAGTCATACTTTAGAAAAGAAAAAGAGTGTATCCAATTGATACACCCCTTATAAAAATTCAAAAATTACTTTGCACCATTATTTTTTGCATCGATGCACAAAGTTGCATGAGGAACAGCTCTCAAACGCTCTTTCGGAATCAAACGACCGGTTTCACGACAAATTCCGTAAGTTTTGTTTTCTATACGCACCAATGCCGCTTGCAAATGTTGGATGAACTTCATTTGTCTCTGAGCCAACCTTCCGGCCTCCTCTTTTGACATAGTAACAGCACCCTCTTCCATAATCTTAAAGGTTGGAGATGTATCGCTCGTGTCATTCCCATCCATATTTGCCACATTGGCTTTTAACAACTCATAATCTCGCTGAGCAACTTCCAATTTCTCAACGATTAAAGACCTGAATTCTTCTAATTCAGCATCTGAATATCTTGTTTTCTCTGACATAGCTCTAACTTTAATAATTTGACGATTGCGAAAATAAGGAAATTATATGGATAAATGAAAAATTTTGTCTATCAATTTATTAACAAAGAATTTAGTTTGAATTTTTTAACACTATAAAATGCTCTCTATTAGCAATATTCCCATCAATTTTAACAACAGGTGTTAAGCAAAAATCGATTGCAAAACAGAGAATGAGATGATTTCACCAAAACCTTGCAGATGTATTCGATAATATTCGATAATTTTTTCTAATGTTTCTCTGCGCTGGTCTCTGGAAAACCGATAGAGATGCAGATTCTGATAATTCATTCTGGTCAACAGTTGTATCGCTCTACCATGAACAGAATCGATATACTGAGAATGCAATGGACGAGAAACAGAAAACTCTGCCTGCCTCATATCAAAGTAACCCATTGTACCTAAATCAGAAACATTAGGGAATACCCCAAGAAAGTAGGTAAATTTAAGCAAAAACGCGATGTGGAAATTAGCTATTCCTCTGTCTAACCTGTCAAGCGTGAGGACGGATTCCTTTAGAAATGTAAAAAGTGCTCTATCTTTTTCTGCTGTTTTTAAAGAGGATAAGAGAATTTCTGCAAGAAAAATGGCTAAGGTGCTTTTCTGTGGGTCGAACAATATTCCGTTCAGAGGCACAGTGCTTTTTATCTCTTTTGAAATATGCAAATCCCTATGGGGCTTCATCTCAAGCTCAACCTCAACCAATGAAAAGGGGTGCAGAACAGATGCAAACGACTTCCCTCCTCGTCTGCCATGACCTCCATAAACCAAAAACGAAATTCTTCCAAATTCAGAAGCATAAGCTTGTACCAACATCGCATTATCACGATGTTTTTTTACACTTAAAATCAATGCTTCGGTTTTTACAAACATAAGGAAAACTCGGATTAGAATCTATAAATTATTGCATCACGGTAATATGAAAACAATAGTGTCCTGTCTCTTTAATAACCAAACATTTTTTCTCGTTTCTCAACTCTTTGATGGTATTGGTAAGAATCTTTTGTAAATTCTTATAACGATAAATTTCACCGTTGGAATTACGGTAAAAATCCCAATAAGAGACATCAAATGAGGCCCCGAAAAGATGGCTCGTAGTATCTTTTGTTGCATTACGATTACTGCGACGTAATTTTTTCTGACTCTCTTCTGTTCTAAGTGCTGACGTTATCAAAAGAGAGTAGTTTTCTTGCCCCTTCTTTTCTAAGTTTTTTTGAAATCTCTCGCTTAACTCCTTTATTAAATCAATCGCCTCTTTGGTAAGATAGGGATAAGAATGACTCATTTTCTTTTTTCGATAGAACTCCCCATCCTCCAAGTAAAGTAGTATTTCATTGCTTAAGATAGAGTCTCTGACAGCCAAAAAATCTGCATTCTTCCTGAAAGGTTCTATGCCTAATTCTTTCCCTGCTCTAATATGCATCTTATTGGGGTCTCTCAAATAACGACTTCTCTTCAATTTCCCATACAAAGAGGAGTGTTTTTTGTTTCTCTCAAAATCAATTGTCTGTTCTTGTTGCATAGAAAGTTCTTCTACTTGCATAACCTCTTTTTCTTCAGAAGAAGTACATGCACAGAAAGAAAATAAAAGCAGAACACCAATTAATTGTCTCACAATTGAAAAATATTAAAATTCATTATCTTATGCAATATTCGCAATTTTTCACGACTTAAACAAGAAAGGCAATTATTTAATTCGATAAAACCCGTATAAATCACAATTTATAACATCTTGCGTTTCATCTAAAATTGATAAGCAACCTTCAAAAATTATCACTCCTTGCGATAGAATTTAGATTGGAAAGTAGCTACCAAAACGTTATCCTCCTCTCTGCGAATTTCAGCCATGTAAGCGGCTATCGTTCTTCGTAAGAAAATCTCTTTAGCCGTTACAATTAACGTTCCGGACGAGACTGCTTTGATAAAGTCTATATGCCCATCCAACGAAACAGCACTCTTCTCCCGAGAATTTGCCGCAACGGCACAAATGTAATCGGCCAAGGTAAAAAGAGCTCCTCCTTGAACGGTTCCTACCCCATTCAAATGAGTAGGTGTAATCTCCATTTTTCCCTTTGCACATCCTTCTCCCACCTCTAAAATAGAGATTCCAATGGAGAGTGCAAAAGCATCTTTCTTTAAAACATCTAATCTATTTTCCATATCTTTCTTATAATAATGACATTGAATAACATCTGCGTCGGGTGTATAACTCCTTCTCATAGTTATTCCAAACCGACACAGCATTTAAATTGCTTTCTAACTGTGGATTTGTTATTGCTACCTTCACATCATTATCTATGTAAGCATGATTCAACCGAGAATAATAGAGAGAATGAATACCCCTTTTTTGCCAATTAGGATGAACACCATTTAAATATAAATCTATCTCATCTGTATTTCTCATGGCCCTTAACAAATGAATAAAACCAAAAGGGAATAATTTACCCTTAGCTTTTTGAAATGCCTTAGAAAGACTCGGAATACTGACTCCAAATCCAATGACTTCATCGTTTTCATCCAATACAAAACAAATCAATTTAGGATTAACAAATGTGAAGTAGGTGGCAATTATCGATTCTATCTCTTTTTCGGATAGTGGAGAAAATCCATACAGTTCTGAAAAAGAAGAATTGAGCGTCCTGAACATTGATTTGCCATATTTCAGTAAATCTCTCTTTCGCTCAAATACAATCGTTTTCAATTTGTACTTTTCCTCAATCATTTTATTGATTCTCTCGATTTTATCCGGAACCGTCTGAGAGGCAGGCATTTTGTATTGTATCCAATCTTCAGCACCTTCCAAGCCCATCTTTTCTAAAAGCTTGGGATAGTAGGCATAATTATAAATATTGGCTATTGTTGGCAGTTTGTCGAATCCATCAACCAATAATCCCTCTTTATCCATGTCATTGAAGCCCAAAGGTCCGTGCAACTCCATCATTCCTTTGCTCTTCCCCCACTCTACCACAGCAGATATAAGTAATCGAACTACCTCAAAATCATCTATAAAATCAATCCAGCCGAAACGCACCTTATTCCCCCACTTGTCATTGGCAAGGTAATTGATAATTCCGGCTATACGCCCTACAATTTTCCCCTCTTTATAGGCTAACCAATACTCCGCATCGCAATGTTCAAAAGCAGGATTTTTATCTTTCCTCAACGTGTTCATTTCATCCATCTCTAATGGAGGAACCCAATACGGATTGTTTTTATACAATTCATAAGGAAAACGAATGAACATCTTAAGTTCTTTTCGATTTTCAACCTTCTTTATTGTTACCATGACTTATATTTTAGTGAGTGCAAAATTACTATTTTATTTTATTGTCATAATTTATTTCGGATACTTTTTAGAAGTTGTTTAAATTTTAATTCGAGCATATTTGAGAGAGATTTTTAAGGTTATTTTTATTATTTTTTTGCCGTTAATAGTGGACTATTATCAAAAAAGAATAATAAAAATAGATTAAAAAGAATCTCAAAGATGCCGAAAATAAGAGAGTGAAACTCTAAAGTGTTTTTTTTCAATAAAATTTAAACAGCTTCTTAGAAGCTTCTTAAAATTTATTTGGTTGATTTTGATGTGGTAAGCAAAGCATGTCCTATACTACATCTTAAACATTTATGCAAATCGCAATATTGTCGTTTCAGCTCTATTAAAGCCTGACTTCTATATGCGTTATCGACACCAACTCCTAAATTTTTCCATCCATCCACTATAGAATTTTGCTCAGCCGAAAGGGCTTCTAAAAAAGAGAATGCACGCTCCATCAGCAACTCATCCTCCTTTTGTTGCGCATAGGTGAATAATACCGGAATCACTGCATTTATAATCAAAAGATCTATCATGCTCTCTCCTATTTGTTTGGACCGATAAACAGATGGCTTCCCCAACTGATAATGCGTATCCCAATAGGCAGAAGGTGTACATCTGAACATTCTCCTTATACTCTCAACATCAGTGGCTGATAACAAGTTGGAAAAGAACTTGTCTGAATGATGAAGCAACGACGCAAATTGCACAATTTTAATTGTTGGAAAATTAGATGGTCTCATTCTTGAAAATTTCCAAAGATTTTTATCAATAGGAGATAAATCAAACTTACTACTAAAAAAACAATACTCACGTTTTAAAAGTTTTTGATACTCATCAGAATTTTCACAATCCAACAAAGAGGCTTGTCCCAAAAGCAATGCCTCGAGTTGAAACAAATTGTCGCGATGTTTTCGTAAATAAGCAAGCGGTAACGACTTTGAAAGTTGCTCAAATGGGAGCGAGTTTACATGCAAACCAAAACTTATTAGAAGAATTCTGTAAAAGACCTCTTCCCAATCATTTTTAGTTGATTTAAGCAATAGAAACACCTCTTCAGATTTTCGTTGTAATCTTTCATACAGTACTTTACTTAATTGAATGTCAAGAAATTGCGGATTCAATTCGTTCCAGAATTTTTCACATCTGATCCAACATCCACCCAAATCCAATAATCCTTTTCGTTTGATAGCTTCATGCGAAATAGGAAGCACCAATTGAGGAATAGTCTCCCCATTCTTACGATGTACAACAATATCAGAGTGCCATACAACATGAAGAATGACAGTATCATAACAAAAATCTTCGTGATGAGAGTGTTGATACCAATCAGAAGCAGCTAAATGAATCTCTACATTCCCCGCCCATAACGTGTTACCAATTACAACTTTTGCATTAAAAAAATCAGGCCCTGCATCTACGTTCTTTTGACCCACATCGACAATGGTTAACGATTCGCCATCTGTTGTCCTCAGATTTTCCTGCGCAAACAACCTATACTGCCAAGCATAGTGTAGAAATTCTTCTTTCATAGATTAAAATATAATAAAAAAAAATAAATTGAGAACATATACTCAATTCATGCATTACAAAACTTGGAGCAAATATGGTAATTTTTTCATAACTTTGCCTATAATTTCTATTTTTTTATGAAAAAAAAAATTGCATTTATCATCAACCCAAAGTCGGGAACATCAGGAAAGAAAGAACTTCCGGAACTAATTCGCGAGGTAATCGATGACAAATGGGAAAAGCCAACGATTACATTCACCGAATATGCAGGACATGGCTACGAATTGGCCAAAGTGTTTGTTAAAGAGAATTATGATGTAGTGGTTGCTTGTGGCGGAGATGGAACAATGAACGAAATTGCTTCCGGACTGGTACATTCCGATACTGCATTTGCCATTGTCCCTTATGGCTCCGGGAATGGGTTGGCAAGGCATTTAGGCTATTCGATGACTCCGCGACTTGCCTTAATGCAAATCAATCATGGAAACGAAATGGTGATTGACTATGGGATTGTCAACAATAAGAAATTTTTCTGTACCTGCGGAACCGGTTTTGATGCCCACATCAGTCACTCTTTTGCGACCACCAAAAAAAGAGGTTTCTTGTCGTACCTGAAAATCATTGTTAAAGAATATTTTGGCTATCATTCCAATTTTTATAAAATCAATCTCGACTGTTTTTCATTTTCTCGAAGAGCATTTCTTGTAACATTTGCCAATGCTTCACAATATGGTAATATGGCATATATTGCGCCACATGCCAGCACACAAGATGGAGTTATGGATATTTGCATTTTAGACACATTCCCTATCTACTCTATACCCAAATTAGCCTATCTGCTATTTAAAAAACAGATAGACAAAAGCAGACATATCTCAATACTCAGGGCCAAATCAGCCACTTTAATCAGGGAAAATGAAGGCGAATTTCATATCGATGGAGAGGCAGTAAATTTAGGCAAAGAGATACACGTTGAAATCGTACATAATGGATTAAAGATTATAATATGACGGAGGGAAAGGGAGTTCACTAAATTCATCGTTTTTAATTAAACAAGCATAAATTGCAGGTGATAAACTTTTCGGTACTATTTGATTAATTTAGGCAATTCAAAAGTTATTTAAATTTTATTTCGAGCCCATTTGAGAGTTTTTTTAAGGAGTGTTCTATAAATTCATTTCAGGAATTTTTGAATTTATTTCACTCAGCAATTAAAATCATCCTTCAAAATAAAAAGGGAGTGTGTCAAACTTATATTCAGACACACTCCCTTAATTGTATGTTAATTACAATTACTTCGTCTCGTTGATTTGAGCATCAATAACTGCAATCACTGTCATATTTACGATATCGCGAACAGAACTTTCCACATCCAACACATGAACAGCCTTCTTTAATCCCATTTGAACAGGACCGATATTTTCAGCTAATCCCATCTCCAACATCATTTTATAAGCGATATTGGCAGAATTCAAATTAGGGAAAATGAATGTATTAACATCTTGTCCTTTCAGTTTAGAGAATGGGAATTTCTCATCACGCAACTTCTTATTAAGAGCAAAATTAACTTGCATTTCACCATCAATAAGAATTTCAGGATGATTTTGGTGAATAGACTCAACTGCCTCGTGTACAGTGCAAGGGCTTCCTGTAGTATCAGCACCAAAGTTGGAATAAGACAACATTGCAATAACCGGATGTTCATTGAACAACTTCACTGTTTGGTTTGTCAATACAGCAATCTCTTCCAAAGTCTCTTTAGAAGGACGATTGTTAACCAAAGTATCAGCAAAGAAGAAAATACCCTTAGAAGTATTGATGATGTTCAATGCAGCAATATGATTAACACCCTCGCGTGTACCAATAATCTCTAAAGCAGGTTTAACCGCATCTGTATATTTGGTATAAACACCGGTAATCATTGCATCAGCATCACCGGTTTCCACCATCATTGTACCGAAATAGTTTCTATCATACATCTTCTCGTTAGCTTCAATGTATGTATATCCCTTTCTACACAACTTTTCTGATAGATAAGCAGCATAACGGTTACGACGTTCTTCCTCGCGATCATGACGAAGATTTACGATTTCTATTCCTGAAATATCAATATTATTTTCTGCAGCAATTTTAGAGATTCTCTCCTCATTACCCAACAAAATAGGAATACAAATACCATCTTTCTTCACGATAGAAGCAGCTTGCAAAGTATTCACATTGTTAGCTTCAGTGAAGACAACACGTTTAGGGTTAGCTTTAGCAGTAACAGTCAAAGCATCAAGGAATTTGTTATCCAATCCCATGCGAGCACGCAATTGCTCTTTATACTCATCCCAATTTTCGATTGTACGACGAGCCACACCCGATTTCATAGCCGCTTCAGCAACAGCAGGAGCAACTGTCTCCAAAAGACGAGGATCCAATGCAGTAGGAATAATATATTCACGACCGAACTTCATCTTTTTGTTGTTATAAGCAATGCTAACTACATCAGGAACAGGTTGTTTAGCCAACTCAGCCAACGCATAAACAGCTGCCAATTTCATAGCTTCGTTAATACCTTTGGCACGAGTATCCAAAGCACCTCTAAAGATGTATGGGAATCCCAACACATTGTTGATTTGGTTAGGATAATCGGAACGACCGGTCGCAAAGATTAAGTCAGGACGAGAAGCTTTTGCATCTTCGTATGAAATCTCCGGATTAGGATTTGCCAAAGCGAAAACAATTGGATTTTCAGCCATAGAACAAACCATCTCTTTGGTCAAAACACCTGCAACAGAAAGACCTAAGAAAACATCGGCATCTTTTACAGCTTCTTGCAAAGTTGTAATGTCACGACTGGTAGCAAAAGGTTTCTTACGATCGTTCAAATCGGTACGTTTAGTACTAATAACACCTTTTGAGTCGCACATCACAATATTTTCCAACTTAACACCCAAAGCCATATATAGTTGAGTACAAGAATTAGCAGCAGCACCGGCACCATTAACCACCAACTTGATCTCTTCAGCTTTTTTTCCTACCAACTCCAACGCATTAAGCAATGCAGCAGCAGAAATAATAGCAGTACCATGTTGATCATCGTGCATCAAAGGAATATCCAATTCTGCTTTCAAACGATCTTCAATTTCAAAGCATTCAGGAGCTTTGATATCTTCTAAGTTAATACCACCAAATGTAGGAGCAATGGCTTTTACAGTATCAACAAACTTGTCAATATTGGTTTCATTCACCTCAATGTCAAATACATCAATATCAGCAAAAATCTTAAACAAAAGACCTTTACCCTCCATAACAGGTTTACCTGCTTCGGCACCGATATTTCCTAAACCTAGTACTGCTGTACCATTAGAAATCACTGCAACCAAATTTCCTTTTGCAGTATAATCATAAGCAGCCTGCGGATCCTTTTCAATCTCTAAACAAGGTTCTGCAACTCCGGGTGAATAAGCCAAAGCCAAATCTCTTTGCGTAGCTGTTGGCTTAGTAGGGACAACCTGAATCTTTCCGGGTCTTCCCTCTGCGTGATACTTCAACGCGTCAGATCTCTTTTTTTCGTCACTCATTTTTTTATTGTTTTACAGATATTTAACTCGTTTATCCAACGAACTAAATTATCTAATTTTAAATCATAATATGTTTTTCGGCACAAAAATAACAAAATTTATCCAATTCAACCCTTTTTATAAAACAAAATAACATTAAAAGAATATATTAATTTACAAAAAGTAGGAAATAGTAAGAAAATTTATTACAGATATTATGAAAAATAGCCTCCTCAAAATAAAATGAAGAATTATGGTAAGTATTTCATAAAATACCGGGGTATTTGCTCAATAAAGTTGAAAACTTGTTCATATTTTGTTAATAATCTCGCAATTTCACAAAAAAACTGTAATTTTGTGACGATATTGAAGTGTTATGCCCTTTTAAAAGGTAAAAATATGATCTTTAAGTACGACATTATTGTGATTGGAGCCGGCCACGCCGGATGTGAAGCTGCCGCTGCTGCAGCTAATCTTGGGTCAAAGACTCTTTTGATAACCATGGATATGCATAAGATTGCTCAAATGAGCTGTAATCCGGCTATCGGTGGTATTGCAAAGGGGCAAATTGTTCGAGAAATTGATGCATTGGGCGGCCAATGTGGTATTATCACAGATATGACTGCTATCCAATATAGAATGCTTAATAGATCAAAAGGTCCTGCTATGTGGAGTCCGCGCTCTCAAGCTGATCGCCAAAAATTTAGTGAAATGTGGAGATCTGTTTTGGAGAATACGGATAACCTAAATATTTGGCAAGATACTGTAAATCAATTTATTATAAAAGATGGTGAGATTAAAGGTGTGATAACTTCTATGGGAGCTGAGTTTGAGTGTAAGTGCGCTATCTTAACCGCAGGTACATTTCTTACAGGCTTGATACATTGCGGTAAAACTCAAATTCATGCCGGTCGTATCTCAGAACCTGCTTCGTACGGAATTACAGAGCAACTTGCTCAATATGGCATTAAAACAGATCGAATGAAAACGGGTACACCGGTAAGAATTGACGGGAGAACCATCGATTTTTCTTGCATGGACAAACAGGATGGAGAGAATGATTTTCACAAATTTTCTTACCTCGATTTTAAACCAAGACCCTTAGAACAGAAGAGTTGTTATATTACCTACACAAGCGAAATAACACATGAGATTTTAAGAAAAGGATTACCTGACTCTCCTTTGTATAACGGACAAATTCAAAGTATTGGTCCGAGGTACTGCCCAAGTATTGAGACAAAAATAGTGACTTTCTCCGAAAAAGAGAGACACCAACTATTTTTAGAACCGGAGGGAGAAACAACTCAAGAGTACTATCTAAATGGTTTTTCATCATCTCTTCCTCTCAACATTCAGTTGGAAGCTCTTAAAACAATTAAAGGACTGGAAAATGCTGTGATATACAGACCAGGATATGCTATCGAATATGATTACTTCGACCCAACTCAACTTAATCATACTTTGGAGTCTAAACTGATAAAAAATCTATTTTTGGCAGGTCAGGTAAATGGTACAACCGGTTACGAAGAGGCTGCAGGTCAGGGATTGATTGCCGGTATAAATGCGCACATTAATTGCCATGGCGGAGATCCATTTGTTTTGCATAGAGACGAAGCATATATTGGCGTTCTCATCGACGATTTAGTTACCAAAGGTGTGGATGAACCCTACAGAATGTTTACTTCTCGTGCCGAATATCGCATTCTTTTAAGACAGGATGATGCAGATAGTAGATTGACTGAAAAATCTTATAAAATTGGTTTGGCTACTAAAGAGAGATTTGACCTTTACAACGAAAAGAAAAATGAGATAGAAAGAATTACCGATTTCATCAATAATTATTCGATAAAACCGGCTTATATTAATGATTTTCTTGAAAGCAAAGGAACAACTGCTCTGAAAAATGGATGCAAATTGGTTGATTTGGTTATGAGACCTCAACTGAACATCGAAATCCTTACAGAAACTATTCCTGCATTAAAAAATACGCTTGAAAAAATTCCAAACCGTAAAGAAGAGATTATTGAAGCGAGCGAAATACAAATTAAATATAAAGGGTATATTGAAAGAGAAACATTGATAGCCAATAAGTTACAACGATTGGAGAATATCAAAATTAAAGGAAAATTTGATTACTCTACACTAAAATCTCTCTCTACAGAGGCAAGACAAAAATTGGAGAAAATTGATCCGGAAACAATAGGACAAGCAAGTAGAATTCCGGGAATTTCTCCAAGCGACATAAATATTCTTTTGATTTTGATGGGAAGATGATAAATACAAAAGAAATATCACCTCTTAAACAGATAGTTTTATCGCTTCCGGAAAGTCCGGGCATATACCAATATTTGAATGAAAAAGGGGAAATAATCTACGTTGGAAAGGCAAAAAATCTTAAACGGAGAGTCTCTTCTTATTTTAACAAAGAGCAGCAGAGCGTTAAAACTAAAGTCTTGGTCAAACAAATTCATGACATAAAATATATTGTCGTAGAGAATGAACAAGATGCTCTTCTGCTTGAAAATAGTTTGATTAAAAAATTTCAGCCTCGCTACAATATTTTACTAAAAGATGGAAAAACTTATCCTTGGATTTGTATAAAAAACGAGTTTTTTCCACGTGTTTTTAAAACAAGGAATCTTGTCAAGGATGGTTCTAAATATTATGGTCCCTACACGTATGGTCCTGCCATTAAAACAATTTTGGAACTGATAGAACAAATTTTTCCTCTCAGAACTTGCAAGTTAGATCTTACTTCAGAAAGTATTCATCGAAAAAACTACAAGGTGTGTCTGCAATATCATATCAAAAAATGTGCAGGATGTTGTGAAGGCTTACAAAGCCGGGAAGAATACGATGAAAATATAAAAAAAATTAAGTCGATATTAAAGGGCGAAATCAGTGAAATAGAAGATGAATTGAAAAAAGAGATGATTGGTTATGCTGAAAATTTACAGTTTGAAAAGGCTCAAAAAGTCAAAGAAAAATTGGAAATTTTAGCTCAATATAAATCCAAATCAACCATTGTTAATCCTCTGCTGACTAACATTGATACATTTGCTATCGAAATTGATGATAATGACGCATTTATTAACTACCTGAAAGTGACAAATGGCACAATTACTCAAGCTTACACGTTAGAGTATAAAATCAGAACAGAAGAGGAAAAAGAGGAAATTCTTGCAAGTGCCATCATCGAATTAAGAAACAGATTTAAAAGTCAATCAAAAGAGATTTTATTGCCTTTTGATATTAATTATGAATTGAATGGAGTGACAATTACTGTCCCTCAACGTGGTGACAAAAAGAAATTATTGGACCTTTCAATTCAGAATGTAAAACAATATAAGTTTGACAGACTTAAACAGAGAGAAAAATTTAATCCGGAACAAAGAGCGGCAAAATTACTTAACAGTATTCGTAATTTATTGAAGCTCAATAATTTACCTATTCAGATTGAGTGTTTTGATAACTCAAACATACAAGGAAGCGATGCGGTTGCTGCGTGTGTTGTATATAAAATGGCAAAACCATCGAAGAAAGATTATCGAAAGTACAACATTAAGAGTGTAGTAGGTCCGGATGATTATGCGTCAATGAAGGAGGTTGTAAGAAGAAGATACAGCCGACTTATAGAAGAGGAGTCTCCCCTACCTCAGTTAATTATCGCGGATGGTGGAATAGGACAAATGGAGGTGATAAGGGAAGTGATAGAAGACGAGTTAAATCTTTCCATACCGATAGCCGGATTGGCAAAAAACGAAAAACATAAGACAAAAGAATTATTATTTGGCTTCCCTCCAAAAGTTGTAGGAATGGACCCGAACGATGAAGTATTTCGTTTTTTTGCCTCCATTCAGGATGAAGTTCACAGATATGCGATAAAATTTCATCGAGAAAAAAGGAGCAAAAATCAAGTTAAAAGTGAATTAGAAATAAAGGGAATTGGTCCTAAGACAAGGGAGCAATTAATAAAACGTTTTAAGAGCGTAAAAAGAATTAAAGAATTGAGTATTAACGAATTAGAAAACGAAATTGGAAATAGCAAAGCACAAATAATCTTTCAATATTTCCATAAAGATAATAAATAAAAGAGTCTATGAGAGCTGTAATACAAAGAGTAAGCAAGGCATCAGTAACAATTAACAATAAGGTAAAATCTTCGATAGAATCGGGATTATTAGTATTATTAGGAATTGAAGATGCAGATAGAGATGAAGATATAGAATGGTTAAGTTCAAAGATAGTTAATCTACGCATTTTTGCCGATGAAAACGGTGTAATGAACAAATCATTAAAAGAAATAGATGGAGAAATACTCATAGTTAGCCAGTTTACTCTTATGGCTCAGACGAAGAAAGGGAATCGCCCATCCTACATAAAAGCTTCCAAGCCTGATTTTGCGATACCCATGTACGAAAGATTTTGTCAGGTGACAGAAGAAATTATAGGAAAAGAGGTTAAAACGGGAGAATTTGGAGCCGACATGAAAGTTGAACTTTTAAATGACGGACCGGTAACGATATGTATAGACACAAAAAATAAAGAATAAAGATGGAACACAAAAGATCTGATTTTGAAATAATGGCACCGGTTGGTTCCTATGAAAGTTTGATGGCAGCCATCGAATCAGGAGCAAATTCGGTCTATTTCGGCATAGAAAATTTGAACATGCGTTCTCGCTCTGCCAGTAATTTTACCACAGATGACTTACGAGAAATAGTAAAGATATGCAGAGAAAATAACATCAAAAGCTATTTAACTGTCAACACCGTAATCTACAACGATGATTTAGATATGATGAGAAAAATCATTGATACGGCAAAGGAGGTTGAAGTAAGTGCAATTATAGCAGCAGATGTAGCAGCCATGTTATATGCATATAAAGTTGGGGTTGAAGTTCATCTATCCACGCAGTTGAATATTGCCAATGTAGATGCTTTAAAATTTTATTCTCAATACGCAGATGTAGTTGTATTGGCGAGGGAATTAAATATGGATCAAGTGTCAGCTATTTGGAAACAAATTAAAGAGGAGAATATTAAAGGTCCTAAAGGGGAATTGATAAAGATAGAGATGTTTTGTCATGGAGCACTTTGTATGGCAGTATCCGGAAAATGTTACTTAAGTTTGCATGAGTTAAATGCATCTGCCAACAGGGGTGCTTGTTATCAAGTATGTCGTCATGCTTACCGTTTAATTGATGATGAAAGAGATATTGAAATTAAGGTTGACAACAAGTATTTAATGTCGCCGAAAGATTTAAAAACTATCCATTTCATCAATAAATTGATTGATTCCGGAGTTCGTGTATTTAAGATAGAAGGTAGAGCAAGAGGACCTGAATATGTAAAGAGAGTTGTAAGTTGTTATAATGAAGCTATCAACTCTTACTTAGATGGAACATTCAGCGAAGAGAAGATTTCAGAGTGGGACGAAAAATTAAAAACTGTATTCAATCGTGGTTTTTGGAATGGATATTATTTAGGACAGAGATTAGGAGAATGGAGTTCTACTTATGGTTCAGAAGCAACAAAAAGAAAAGTATATATTGGGAAAAGTTTAAAATATTTTTCTAAAATTGGGGTTGGAGAATTTTTAGTTGAGACAAAATACGGTATCAATGTAGGCGACGAATTACTGATTACGGGACCAACAACGGGAGTAATTGAAGTAAAAGTTGATGAAATGCATGTAGATAATCATCCTGCCTCCAGATGTGAAAGGGGTGAATTATTTTCCATAAAAGTTCCATGTAAAGTGAGACCATCTGATAAAGTATATAAAATGGTTGATGCATCTGAAGTTCCAAATAACCAATAATGTTCCACGTGAAACAAATTTTATATGAAAATAGGAAATATTGAATTTGAAAAATATCCGGTATTTTTAGCACCGATGGAGGATGTTACAGATCCTGCTTTTAGATTATTATGTAAAAGATTTGGAGCTGATATGGTTTATTCAGAATTTATATCATCTGATGCACTTATAAGAAGCATTAAAAGCACCGAAAGAAAGTTAGAGATATATAACCAAGAGAGACCAGTAGCAATTCAATTATACGGAAGGGATGTAGAATCTATTACTGAAGCTGCTAAAATTGCAGAAACTGCTAAACCTGATATAATTGATTTAAATTTTGGATGTCCCGTTAAAAAAGTTGCCGGGAAAGGTGGTGGTGCGGGTTTATTAAAAGATATACCCAAGATGATGGAAATTATTAATAGTGTAGCTAAAAACGTAAAAATACCTATTACTGTTAAAACAAGATTAGGCTGGGATAATAATAGTAAAATAATTACTACTATTGCAGAACAAATACAAGACAATGGCGCTCAAGCTCTCACTATTCATGGAAGAACAAGAGCTCAAATGTACACAGGAGAAGCCGACTGGACACTCATTGGGGAGGTAAAAAATAATCCACGAATTAAAATTCCTATCATTGGAAATGGAGATATTACAACTCCAGAAAGAGCTAAAGAATGTTTTGATAAATATGGTGTAGATGCTATTATGATTGGTAGAGGTAGCATTGGACAACCGTGGATATTTGAAGAAATAAAGCATTACTTACACAATAATAGTAAATTAGAAAGAAAAAACTTTAAATTCTATTTAGAAATTTTAAAGGAACAAGTTGAAAATAATATAGAAAGAGCAGATGAAATCAGAGGAATTTTACATTCTAGAAGACATATTGCTGCTACTCCCCTATTCAAGGGAATAGATCATTTTAAACAAACAAAAATTAAAATACTTCGAGCAGATACCAAAAAAGAGTTATTTGAACTAATGGACAATATAGAAAAAGAGTATAATATTAATTTTTAAAAGTTTCACGTGGAACATATAAATAAATTACTAAAGTGAAGGTATAAAATAGTTCTCATGAAATTTTAAATTAATTACAAGAAATTACTAAGTAAAAACTCTATAACAGAGTAAGAAAATATTAAAAAGTTGTAAAATAAATATAAATTTACTATAAGTATGAGTTTCACTATTCTTTGATACAATATTGAGGTTATTATTAAACTATCATATTTACTATTTAATAATACTCCTCTTTATTAATAAAAAATCTCTCTAATTAACTTATAAGGAAATTTCTATAACTATTAAATTAAAAAAAGTAACGAAAAGAATATTACTACTCTGTTAATACTGTTTGGATTCTAAATAAAGATATTTTAAAATTAAACTAATAAAAAGTTTCACGTGGAACAAATATAAAAATATACTCGATAAAAAATAAACAACTTCAAAGATTTAAAAAAAAATATGTTTCACGTGGAACAAAAAAAAACTGCTCGATTAAAATCGAGCAGTTTTATAAAAAAGAGAATTAATGCGCTTCTAACCAATTCTTCCCCACTCCACATTCAACAACTAATGGAACTTTTAATTGAATAACTGATTCCATTTCAGAAATAACTATTGATTTAACAATATCCAACTCATCACCCACTACATTAAAATTTAACTCGTCATGAACTTGTAAAATCATCTTTGATTGTAATTTTTCAGAAGCAAATCTTTTATGTATATTAACCATCGCAAGTTTAATAATATCTGCTGCGGTTCCTTGTATGGGTGCATTAATTGCATTTCTCTCAGAAAAACCTCTAACTACACTATTTCGTGAATTAATATCCGGAAGAAATCTTTTTCTATTAAAAAGAGTTTGTACAAATCCTTTATCTTTAGCAGAAGAAATAATATTGCTCATATAATCTTTTACCTTAGGATATAAAGCAAAATATCCATCGATTAATTCTTTAGCTTCAGAACGTGGTATAGATAATCTCTCTGCTAATCCGAAAACAGAAATTCCATAAATAATGCCAAAGTTTGCAGTCTTGGCTTTTCTTCTCATATCTGATGTAACGTCCTCTAATGGTACTTTAAATATTTTTGCAGCTGTTGCAGAGTGTATATCATAACCGGAATGAAAAGCTTCAATTAAATTTTCATCTTCACTTAAATGTGCCATTATCCTTAATTCTATCTGTGAATAATCAGCAGACAAAAAATAACAATTTTCATCTGAAATAAAAGCTTTCCTAACCTCCTTTCCCAATTCATCTCTTATCGGAATATTTTGTAAGTTTGGATTACTTGAACTTAACCTTCCTGTTGATGTAATACACTGATTGAAACTTGTATGCAACTTATGTGTTTTTGAATTTAGCAAAAGCGGTAACGAATCAATATAAGTGGATAATAATTTCTTGATTCCCCTATACTCCAATATATAATCAATTACTTCATGCTTACCTCTCAATGATTCTAAAACTTCTTCAGATGTGGAATATTGACCGGTTTTTGTTTTTTTTGCATTTTCAATAATTCGTAATTTATCAAAAATAACTTCGCCTACTTGCTTTGGAGAAGAAAGATTAAATTCAAAACCTACTATATCAAAAACAGTCTTCTCAATTTCACTCATCTTTGCAGAAAGTAACTTTGATGAAGAAGTTAACGAAGCAACATCTAATGAAACTCCTGCCCTCTCTACATCAATAAGAACAGAAAGTAAAGGCAATTCAATATTATAAAATAAATTATCAAGATTTTCTGAATGGATTTGTTCCTCTAAAATTGATTTAAGCTGTAAAGTAATATCAGCATCTTCACATGCATAATTGGTAAGTGCTTCTTTAGATACTGATCGAATTGGTAGCTGCCCCCTACCCTTCTCACCGCATAGATCTTCGTATGAGATCATTTTGTAATTCAAAAATACCTCCGCCAAATAATCTAAATTATGCTTAAGTTCGGGCTGCAATAAATAATGAGCAATCATCGTATCAAAAAAAGGACCCTTAACTGATACGCCGTAACTTTCAAGAAAAGAAATATCAAATTTCAAATTCTGACCAATTTTTAATTTAGACACATCATTGAAAATTGGTTTTAGTTGATGCAAAAATTTTTCTGCTTCTTCTCTATCAACAGGAAGAAAAATAAAATAAGCTTCATTTTTAACCCAACTAAAGGAAATTCCAACCAAATCATCAGAATAAGGACTAATTCCTGTTGTTTCTACGTCAAAACAGAAAAAATCCTGAGTAGAAATTTTTAGCAAAAATTCATCCATATCCTTTTGATTATCAATTAGTTGATACTTAACTTTAGACAAATTTAACTCGCTGAGATTTGAATATTTGAAAATGCCTGTATCTTCATCAAGGAATTCATCAAAGAGAGAGGGTTGAAGATCCACTTTCTGAGATGATTTTTTATCACCGGAATATTTTTTTAAAAGAGACTTAAATTCTAATTCAGAAAATAGTTCACATAAAGAAACTACATTAGGAGAAGCTAAGATAAATTTTTCAGGTTCAAATTCAATTGGAACATCAGTTCTAATTGTTGCCAAAAACTTAGAAAACTTAATCTTTTCACAATTATCAATAATTTTTTGTTTTAAAGCACCTTTTAAAGAATCTGTTGAATTTAATAAATTATCAATAGAATTGAAATCATTTAATAATTTAACAGCAGTTTTCTCCCCCACTCCCGGACAACCGGGTATATTGTCTGAAGAATCACCCATCAAACCTAAAAGATCAATCACTTGAGCAGGAGATGAAATACCCCATTTATCCTTTACACCCTGAACATCTAACGTTTCATATCCTCCACCATGTCTTGGTCTGTAAATAAATACTTTATCTGAGACCAACTGTGCGTAATCCTTATCAGGTGTGAGCATATAAACATTAAAATCAGATTGCTCTGCAAGTTTAGAGATAGTACCAATAACATCATCAGCCTCAAAACCAGGCACCTCTAAAATAGGAATATTATAAGCTGCAACTATCTGTTTTATGATAGGTACAGATAATTTAATATCTTCAGGAGTTGCCTCTCTTTGAGCTTTATACTCTTCGTAAGCTTCATGCCTAAAAGTAGGTCCGGAGGGATCAAAAGCAACAGCAATATGAGAAGGAGATTCAGTTTTTAAAATTTCTTCTAAAACATTCACAAAACCCAAAATTGCTGAAGTATTAAACCCTTTGGAATTAAACCTTGGATTTTTAATAAAGGCATAATATGACCTATAAATCAATGCATAAGCATCAATAAGAAATAATTTATTTTTCATTCATACAAATTTTTAACAAAGATAAGATTCAAGAAA
This sequence comes from Bacteroidales bacterium, assembly GCA_015061185.1. Lineage (GTDB taxonomy): Bacteria > Bacteroidota > Bacteroidia > Bacteroidales > Paludibacteraceae > UBA1181. Next base: position 15,942 of record SUWZ01000027.1, on the reverse strand, counting down.
TAAGAAAAAAAATGAAAGAAAGAAAAATTGAAAAGAAAGAAAGAATAAGAATAAAAAAAATAGAAAAAAAACATAAATCATTAAGAAAAAAAGAGACTATTAATGTTATAAAAAAGAAAAAAGAATAAAATTATGGAAACAATAGCTACGAAAAGCGAGAGATTAATTAAAAACATCGAAAAATATTACTACTTTTGCAAAGTAAAGAGTTCGATAATGATAAAGTTAGAAGAAATAAAAAAACCGATAGAAAAAGAAATAAATTGCTTTGAAAGTGAGTTTAAAGAATCTTTTAAAGCAAGTAGTGAACTCTTAAACAACATTAACCAATACATTCTAAATAAAAGAGGAAAGGGAATTAGACCCATACTAACACTCCTTGCAGCAAAAGCATACGGAGAGATAAACGAAACAACAATAAAATCTGCTATAAGCTTAGAAATGTTGCATACAGCAAGCTTAATTCATGATGATGTGGTAGATGAAACATTAGAAAGAAGAGGACAAAAGTCTGTAAATGCAGTATGGAACAACAAAATATCAATACTCGCCGGAGACTATTTGCTATCCCAATCTATTCTGAAAATAACAGAAACTAAGAACTTTGATATTCTTAATCAAATTACAAAATTAGGTAAAGAGGTATCAGAAGGAGAGTTGATGCAAGCAGAAAATGCAAATAGCGGAAACATTAATGAAGAAAAATATTTAGAAGTAATAAAAAAGAAAACAGCCTGCTTATTTGCAACTTGCACATACGCAGGAGCAAAATCTGTAAATGCAAACGAAGAAGATATTGAAAAAATAAAAAGATTTGGAGAAATTTACGGAATATGTTTTCAAATAAAAGATGACATATTAGACTTCGTTGGAGATGAAAAAAAGATTGGAAAACCAACTGGAAATGATATTAGAGAAGGTAAAATTACATTGCCATTAATTTATGCACTAAATAACTGTTCGAAAGAAGAAAAAGAGGAGAAAATAAAGATCATTAAAGACAAAAAATTTACAACTGAAAACATTGGAAAATTAATCCAATTTGCAATTGAAAAAGGGGGTATCAAATATGCTGAACTTAAAATGGAAAATCTAAGAAAAGAGGCATATAATACAATAAAAGATATTAAGAATCAGGAAATTAGAGAAACATTAGAAAAAATTATAAATCATACGATAACAAGAAATAAATAAAAATATAGATAAAAAGAAATCCGCTGAACATACAAAAAATATTCAGCGGATTTTTATTTAAAAAAGATATAAAATCAAAAATAAGCAATATCCTTACCGGATATAGAGGAAAGAAGATGATTAACCAACTTACTTGCTCCAATTCTAAAATAATCAGGAGTTAACCACTCTTCACCTAAAACAGATTTAACCAACGTATAATATGAAACTGCATCAGAGGTAGTAGAAACGCCTCCTGCGACCTTTAAACCTACTTTAGAGGAATTTAATTGATTAAACTCTTTAATTGCGTTAGCCATCACGTAAACAGCCTCTAATGTTGCGTTAATACTATACTTTCCTGTTGATGTTTTAATAAAATCAGCACCGGCCACCATAGAAAGAATAGAAGCTTTCTTAATCATCACAGGAGAATTTAATAAACCGGTCTCTAAAATAACCTTCAATTTTGCATTCTGACAAGCAGATTTAATTTCGGTTATTTCCATATATACATCATCATAATTACCTGATAAAAACAATGAAGAAGGCAATACATAGTCAATTTCAGAGGCTCCTTCCATTACTGCCATAGCCGCTTCGGCAATTTTTACCTCAGTGAATGTATGAGGGTAAGGAAAACCAATAACAGAAGCTATATCTAAATTTTCTTGCAAATTATCTTTGACTATAGGAACAAAAGCAGGAAAAACACAGATAGCTGCAGGATGGGGAAGGATCTCAAAATGATCATCAAAAGCATTGATTTTATTAACAAAAGAGATAATTGAATCAAAAGAATCTCCAAAATTTAAAGATGTTATATCTATAAAACTCAACAATTGACTATAAACTGCCTTATCATTATTACGCTCAAATCCATCTTTTACCAATTGATGAGCTTTGTTAGAAACAGATTCAAAATCTAAATTAGAAAAATCATATTTAGAAAATAACTCTTCAAAACGATCCATAATTTACTTTAATTTTTCATTATAAATATGACGCAACGCATCTCTCTTAGTTTTCTTCTCTAAATTAGCTGCAAATGCTTTATCCAAATCTACTCCGGTTTGATTAGCAAGACAAACCAAAACCCAAAGAACATCAGCCAACTCATCCTCCAAAGAATAATGTAAATCAGAATCTTTAGAAGATTGATCTCCATACTTTCTCGCCATAACTCGAGCCAATTCGCCAACCTCTTCCATTAAAATGGCCGTATTAGTAAGCTCACTAAAATAACGAACTCCATATTGCTTAATCCAAGAATCGACAATCGACTGTATATCCTTTAATGAAGACATAAAAATAAGTATAAAGAATTATAAACCTAACTTTTCACTAATTTCAAGCATCTTCAAAATAGGGAGTCTGGCACGATCTAAAATAGCGGAATCAACATTAATTTCGGGTTGATTATTCTTTAAACAAGCATACAATTTTTCTAATGTATTCAATTTCATATAAGAACAATCATTGCAAGAACAACTGCTATCTTCAGGCGGTACAGGAATAAATAGTTTATTAGGAGCTTGCTTTTTCATCTCATGTAAAATGCCTGCTTCAGTTGCAACTAAAAACTCATTAACATCAGAATTAACGGCAAATTTTAACAATGCGGCAGTAGATCCTACACAATCTGCCAACTTAACAATTGAATCTTTACATTCCGGATGAACCAATAGTTTTGCATTAGGATAAATCTCCTTTAAGGCAAGCAATTTACGAATTGAGAATTGCTCGTGAACATGACAACACCCATTCCACAAAAGCATATTTCTGCCGGTTACAGAATTGATGTAATTACCCAAATTTCTATCAGGACCAAAAATGATTTTCTCATCTTTAGGAAAACTTTCAACAATTTGAACGGCATTAGAAGAGGTTACAACTACATCAGTTAAAGCCTTCACAGCAGCAGTTGTATTCACGTATGAAAGAACTTTATATCCGGGATGTTGATCAATAAAAGTTTTAAACTCAGTAGCATTACAACTATCAGCCAACGAACATCCTGCAGAAGCATCAGGCACCAAAACAACCTTTTCAGGCGAAAGAATTTTAGCTGTTTCACCCATAAAATGAACACCACATATAACAATTACATCAGCATCAGTTGTAGCAGCTTTTTGAGCTAAATAAAGGCTGTCACCAACAAAATCAGCAATATCTTGAATTTCGCCAATTGTATAGTAGTGAGCCATTATAACAGCGTTTCTTTCTTTCTTAAGTTCTAAAATTTTATTTTTTAAATCAACACTTTCTTTCATTTTATTATTTAAATTTTAAAAATATATATATTTAAAAAAATAATTAATAAATATAATAAAGGCTGTTGAAAAGGTTAAAACATTTATTAAATAATTCTTGCATATATTGTTATTAAGAATTGATTTACAATGTAAACCTTAAATTGTTAAAATTAAATAGTTGAAATATAAATATTTAACCACTTTATTAACAAATTCAACACATAGGCAAATTTACAAATAAAATTGAAATTTTTAGAGTTAGACATGGTAAAAAAACGGTTAATACTTTTCTAAAAAAAATGGATAAATAATTTGTTAATTTAAAATAGATGATTGTATATCTAAATTTTATTTTTTACAAAATATTAAGTAAGAATTTTATTCTAAATTCATTGATAATTTATTAACAATGTTCTTCACAAAATTTGTTCATTCATTAACAGTTTTTTAAGGTAAAATTATAGAGTTCATCTTGGAAGTTTATTTAACTTTTAGTAAAGTAGATAGATACAAAAGATATTTTAGCCGATTTTCAGAAAAAATAATGTGTTACCAACTTCACAGCCGATAACACACATTCAATTTTAAAATAATATGATTATGAAAAATTTACTTTGATACATTAAATCTAAAGTGCATTAAATCACCATCTTGTGCAACATAATCCTTACCTTCTATGGCGATTTTTCCAGCTTCTCTGCAAGCTGCTTCAGAACCTAATTCAATAAAGTCTTCATACTTGATAACCTCGGCACGGATAAAGCCCTTTTCAAAGTCAGAGTGAATGATACCGGCACATTGAGGAGCTTTCATTCCTCTAATGAAGGTCCACGCTCTAACTTCTTGTACTCCGGCAGTGAAATAGGTTTGTAAATCTAACAATTTGTATGCAGCTTTGATAAGTCTTACCACTCCTGACTCTGTAAGTCCCACCTCTTCAAGAAACATTTGTCTCTCTTCAAATGTCTCTAATTCTGTGATATCAGCCTCTGTAGCAGCAGCAACAATAAGCATTTCAGCATTTTCTTCTTTGATGGCTTCTGCTACAGCCTCTGTATATTTATTACCATTTACGGCACTTTTTTCATCAACATTGCAGACATACAAAACGGGTTTTGTTGTTAATAAATAGACATCTTTAACGAGAGCCTTTTCCTCTTTTGTCAACTCTACCACACGAGCAGATTTTCCTGCCATTAGAGCATCTCGATATTTTATCAACACTTCATAAACTGCTTTTGCGTTTTTATCTCCTCCTGTTTGTGCCTGTTTTTGTATTTTTTGAATTCTGCTTTCAACAGTTTCAAGATCTTTTAATTGAAGTTCAGTATCTATGATTTCTTTGTCGCGAACAGGGTTTACGCTACCATCAACGTGGGTCACATTTTCATTGTCGAAACACCTCAAAACGTGTAATATAGCATCGGTTTCTCTAATATTTGCCAAAAATTTGTTACCTAACCCTTCACCTTTGCTGGCGCCTTTTACCAAGCCGGCAATATCTACAATTTCCACTGTTGTTGGTTGTACACGTTGAGGATGTACCAACTCTTCTAATTTTACTAATCTATCATCCGGCACAGTGATAACTCCTACATTGGGTTCTATTGTGCAAAATGGAAAATTTGCAGCTTGTGCTTTTGCGTTTGATAGACAATTAAAAAGTGTAGATTTACCTACATTGGGCAATCCTACTATTCCACATTGTAAAGCCATTTTATTTTCTTTTATAAATCTTTAGAGTCATCTAAACCACTATGGTGGTGCAACTCAATTTTTAATAACGGGTGCAAAGATACAATTTTATAATGAAAGATAAAAAAACAAAGTGCCAATGTTAATATTCTAACTCTTGGCACTTCATTTTTTGGTAGATTTTGGTAGATTTTTTTGGTAGGTCGCTTATGTTAAAACCATTATTACAGTCATTTTAAATGTGAGGTTAGTTTTTTATGCTATCCTCTTTGGTTGACGAATAGAACGTACATTTACTTAAAAGAACGGTCAATTGTTCAAACCATAGAATGTTTTGCCAATTATGATTAGTTTGTTATATAAAAACAAATACTCTCCTTTTTTTCAAGGAATACATAACCTAAAATTTGAGAAAATAAAATGATTGGAAACTTATACTATTCATTTTTACTCTCTCAGGGAACATTCTAGGCGCAAAGGAACGTATTTTTTTTCAAATATCAAAATTTTTTTATTTTTCTTTTCTGTTTACATTTGCAAAAAAGTACAAAATGATATCAGATAAAGAATCCTATAAGTATTATGTAGAGCAAGATTTAAAAGCTCATAAACTTTCTAAACTATCAATCTATAATTATTGGTGGATGGATGCACTTCGATTTCAAATGCGATTGCGTAAGATTGAGTATCTACATAATTGTTGTAGAAATAATTTTTTTAGAAGAATTCAGCTTTTTTGTTTAGAGGTGCTGAATCATCGTTTGGCTACTCGTTTAGGATTTACTATTCCTAAGAATGTATTCGGACCGGGTTTATGTATTGTGCACTATGGAACAATTGTGGTATCTCGTTTTGCCAAAGTAGGGGCTAATTGTAGAATTCATCCATCAACGAGCATTGGGGATAAAGATGGAGTTCCAACGTTGGGAGATAATGTTTATATCGGTCCCGGAGCCAAATTGTATGGTGATATTCAAATAGGTGATAATGTTTCTATAGGTGCTAATGCTGTTGTAAATAAATCTTTTCCTTCTGATGTAACTATTGTGGGAGTGCCGGCAAAAATTTTGGAAAAGTAAAATATTTGTAAATATAATAGACAACATATTCAGTTTATATTTAACTTTGCGCAGATTTTTTAAGATGGTTTCTGTGTGAGATGATATTTTGATTTTTTAAAATTGTTTTAGATGAAATTTAATTTATATAGTATAATATTAGTAAATTTTATGTTGATTTAATGGCTCTGTCAGCATAACGTTTTTTAATTTAGGGCCTTTGATAAAATTTTAAGAGATGAAGAAAATCATTTTTTCGTTACTTTTAAGTACATGTATGTTTGCATTGCAAGCGCAAGAATTTAATTTTCCGTTGAATGAGGAAGGTGTTTATGTTTTAACTGGCGAGATTCCTTATTCAGGGAATAAAGCTACTGCAAAGGAGTCTTTAATGTTGTGGTTTTACAACTCAAAAATTACAAGTCAAGTGAAACAAGAGAAGGGTGATACTACCAGTTATGAAGTTGGTTTTAATGTTTCAGCAAGTTATAATCCGTTTGCAGGGTCATTTACGTCTAATTTAATTTCAACTTGGACTTTTGTATTTGGAGAAAAAAATATTTCGTACAAAATGGAAAGATTTTATGTACAACAAACCTATTCTGGCTTTGGTTCTAACAACAAACTTTTGCAATTGGAGCAAATTATCAGGGAGTTGGATAAGGCTAAAGCAAAGGTACAAGAGATAGAATCTGATGCATCTTTGTCTAAAAAGCAAAGAAAGGAACAATTGGAAGACCCTATGGGAATTGTAGAAGATAGAACAGAACTTTTGTCAAAATGTTATACTGTTTTGATGCGTAACATTGACAAAATAAAGGAATTGTATAATTAATTTTATTAGTTCTGGGGCAATTTTTACTTATCGTAATTTATAAGTTGACCTCAAAATCTCTTATGAGAGGGTGTATCAAGATGGATATGCCCTCTTTTTATGAGGTAGTTGCAATATTTTTAAGTGAAATAAATCTTAATTAACTATATTGAAAATAATTTATTGAATTTCACAGAATCTCTATCTTGTTTTGCTAGTTGACTCTACAAATCTTTTATGGTGTAAATTTATACGGCAAAGGTATTGTTTTTGAAAAAAAGTTATATCTTTGCGGTGTAAAGGTGTGTTCTATAAATTTAAATTTTTAAAGACTCACCTAAAGTGTTTCTTAGAGGCGAGGTGTCAAACTATGTTTTCCTCTTTTTTTGTTGATTGTTGTTGAGTTATAATTACTGGGGGAGTGGTTTGTTTACATGTCAAAAATTTGATGCAGAATGGGTGACTTTTTTGTTGGTTCTGTTTTTATGGAATCATATTTAATATAAAGTAAAGTAGTATATGTTTCTTAATTTTAATGAGTATGAAAAAAATTGTTTCTTCCGTTAAATTGATTTTAACGAGTTTATTATTAACTATTCCGATTATGTCATTTGCACAGTATCCGGAAAATTCTCCGGTAGCACTCAATGGTAAATTAAAGGTTGAGTATGGAAAGATGGTCAATGAATGTGGTTATCCCACTCAATTGCGGGGGATGAGTACGCATGGATTGGCTTGGAACAAAAATACTTATAACGAATCGTCTATCAAGACCTTGGTGGAGGATTGGAACATTAGTTTGTTTCGTATTGCTGTTTATACTCATGAGTGGGGTGGATATTCAACCAATGAGTGGAAATCCAGAGATGAGTATCATGTTTTGATTGATGGTTTGGTGGATCTTTGCGAAAAATATGGTATCTATTGTATCATCGATTGGCATATATTGAACAAGGGTTCCGGAGACCCTAATTTTACAATTGATGATGCTAAGTATTTTTGGGAGTATATGTCGAAAAAGCATAGTGGTAAAGACCATGTTTTGTATGAAATCTGCAATGAACCCAACGGGAATGTTGATTGGAATGACGTGAAGGAGTATGCCAATATTATTATTCCTCTGATTCGCAAGAATGACCCTAATACAATCATTATTTGTGGTAGCCCAACTTGGAGTCAGGATGTTGATATTGCAGCTCAATCGCCTTTAAAATATGATAATTTAATGTACACTTTGCACTTCTATTCCGGTACGCATAAGCAGTATTTGAGAGACAAAGCGGAAGTGGCTCTTAAGAAGGGGCTTGCCATCTTTGTTACAGAGTTTGGTACTTCGCAAGCTTCCGGTAATGGTGGCGTTTATACCAAAGAGTGTGATGTGTGGTTCGATTGGATGGAAAAAAATTGCATCAGTTGGGCTAACTGGAGTTTTTGTGACAAAAATGAGACCTCTGCTGCATTAAAACCGGGGTCTGCAGACCAACAAAATTGGAACAATGTTTCGGAATCCGGTGAGTATATCAAAAATAAATTGTTGGAAGAGAATAAGTTTGTGGCTTGTACGGATACGACTCCTTATTATGAACCGGATGAAATTCCTAATTTTGATGATGGAGATGGGGTAGAAGATTATGATAACGATATAGATTTGACCTTATATCCTAATCCGTCCAACGGAACATTTTCTATCAAAACAGATCTTGCTATTATGAGGGTAGTGGTTTATGATGTTTTAGGAAATCAAGTTGCTGATTTTGATGGGGAAAATGAGCAGTTTACAGTGCAATTGCAAAAAGGTATCTATTATGTTAAGATTTATGGATCTGACTTTACGACAATGAAAGAAATTTTGATTGAATAAACTACTTTTTTTAAAAGGCGTGTAATAATCGTGAATAACTTTGCCGGTTTTATGATATAAGAGGTTGTTTATGATTTTTACACGCTTTTTTTAATTGATGTATGTTAATAATAGATTTGTAGGCTTACTATACGAAAGTATTATATTGATTTAGTCATTATAACGATGTATTCATTGCTCATTGTTGATATTTTTTCTCCTACTTTATTTGATGGACTTGTTTTTGATGGCATTCTTTTACTTGGAATAGTTCTAACAATTGTTTGTTCATGTTTAAATCCGTATTTTTCAAACATTTCAGCGGTAAAATAATCAAGAGGAATTTGCACCCCTTTTACGTTTCTGTTGCCTACAACGTAACAAATTTTTCCATTATTTCTAACTATTGGAGCTATATTCTTTATGGAACAATGGTAATCATTTAAAAATGAAATAACTTCAAAATATCTTGTGATATTTATGTCTTTAATTTGATCAATTTGTTCTCTAATTGTTTTTGTTTCAAAGGTTTCTTTTTGTTGTTTCTTTCCACCCATCAATATATTATCTAAAATCTTGGCATTTGAGAAACCAAACCATTCGTTTGCCCACCTTGAAAACTGTCCGTAAGCAACTGTAGTTCTACTATCTCCGTATGGTGGAGAAGTTACAATCATATCTACAGAGTTTTTTTGCAAAATATTCTGAGGTATAGAGCTAACTGTATCAAAGTCATAAATTTTAGATGATACATTTTTTCTATCCATTAAAAACATTTTTAACCCGTTAAGGTTGCGCATTACTTTATATTCAAATAATGCGAACACGTCGGGATTAAAATTTTTAAGTTGTTTTTCATTCATTTTGAATCTTTTAAATTCTCCATTTCGCGTAAAGGAACATTCTCTAACCATTTCAGACAATGCAATGTTAAAAAATAACTTTACATCTTCGTCTATTGTTTCTATAAAAGAGGATATGTAGGATAGTTTTAAAAGAATATCTTCAGAATACCAAAATGTATGGTTTGATATTCTAGAAAAATCTCTTTGTGTTACTTGATTAGGTGTATATGAAAAACTCAACAACTGAATTTTAGATAATATATATTCAATTTTTTTTATGTCAAACGGCATTGTTTTGGTCTTTGAAATCAGTCTTGCTAAAGGATTAATATCTGTTCCGATACTATTAATTCCGAAAAGTGATGCTTCAACAAGAGATGTTCCACTTCCCATGTATGGGTCGAATAATAATTCACATTTTCCTTTTGGTCTAAAATTATGGATTAGTGTTCTTGCTACTTGGGGAATCATCATAGCAGGATATGTATGATAACAATGAGTGTATTCCTTTGTATTTGAAGTTCTAAAGTTCCAGTTATTATCTATTGTTCTTTTATACATTGTTATAATTTTTTTACAAATATATAATTAAATTTTTTACTCGCAAAATGAGGGTGTATTTTTTTTATTTTCAATGTATTTTTGCTCGCAAAATGAGAGAAAATAATGCATAAAAACAATACAAATTTTCAAGATACGGTAATACAAAAAATTAAAAAACTTAGGACTGAAAGAAATATAAGTCAAAGCGCATTAAGTAATATACTAAATATTTCCAGTGGTCAGATAGGTAACATAGAGAGTCCTAAATTTCCTCATAAGTATACTCTTAAACAGATATACGTATTTTGTCAGTTTATTAATTATCCTTTTGAATTAATATTTTTAACAACAAGTGAGGCAAAAAAATCAGATAGTAAAGAATTATTAATAAAAAAAATTGTTGATTATGATGAATAAGAAACTCATAATTTCTAAGTTTAGAAAAATAAAAGATTTGGGATATATCAAGAGTAACAGAAAGCATAATACAGGTATAGGTAAAACTTTTGAGGATTATATTGGTGTAAAGGAAAATAATATTGATGAACCTGATTATGTCGGCTATGAAATCAAGGCACATCGTGAATTGTCGCAATCATATATTACTTTATTTACGAAATCTCCTTCTTACCCTAAAGGTGCTAATACATATTTGAGAGATAAATTTGGAGAATTGTATCCGGATAATAAGAATTTAAAAAAATTGCACACAAGTTTTTTTGCCAATAAAAGAAATTCTTTTGCATCAAAGTATTCATTCAAGTTATTTAATGATAAAAAAGAGAAGAAAATTTATATAGAAGTGTATTCTTTGAAAGATAAAAAATTATTGGATAATTCTTGTTATTATAGTTATTCAGACGTAAGTAAAATAATTAATAATAAGCTTAAAAATTTATTTTATGTAACTGCAAAAACAAGAAAAGATTCTACTGGTGAAGAATTGTTTCATTATGTAAGTGCTGACATGTATGAAAAACCTTCTTTTGAGAAATTTTTATCTCTTTTGGATAAAGGTTTAATCATGTACGACATAAGGATTGGTTCATATAAATCTGGCATTAATTTCGGAAAAACCCATGATCATGGTAGTGGATTTAGAATACGTGAATCAAATTTGACAAAATTATATTCATTGCATGAAAAAATAGAGTAGAATTTCATGCTTAGAACATGAATTATGAATATGGTGTCATTTGGAGAAGTTACCCCATATGATAATTCTTTGTTGGAGTGTTCATAAAAGAACTTTAAAAGAGATTTTAATAACATTCAGTTATTTTTGCGAAAAAATACATCCGCAATAATTTTGTCTGTATAGATTATACTCTTTAGAAAGTTGGATAGAGCGTTGATAACCGCCTTTTTTCTTAAAGTCGGATGGCAAGTATTTAATTCCATATTTTGTGGCTAAATCACTCCCTATTTCGTTTAGTTTGGCAGCATTTTTCAGCGGACTGATACTTAAGGTTGTTGTGAAGTAATCAAATCCTTTCTCTTTGGCTATAATTGCGCTCTTTTCTAAGCGTAAACGATAACATTCAAAGCAGCGTAATCCTCCTTCCGGTTCTTTTTCTAATCCTTTGGTTATGGTATAAAACTCTTTTGGGTCGTACTTGCCTTCGATAAAAGAGATGGGATGGCGGGCCGGCAGAGAATTTATGAGTCGTTTTTGTTCCTCCACACGTTTCCCAAATTCCTCTTCCGGATAAATATTAGGATTATAGTAGTAGATGGTAATTTTGAAAAACTGAGATAGGTATTCGAGTGTATAACTACTGCAAGGGGCGCAGCAACTATGCAATAATAGGGAAGGCACGCATCCATTTCGGACGCATGCCTCAATTATTTTATCCAACTCTTTTTGGTAGTTGATTAAATTACCTCTATTCCCATCTTCTCGCATAACTGCAAACTCAACTCTTTTAATTTGAATTTTTGAATTTTTCCGGAGCCTGTCAACGGATAGGAATCTACAAAGAATACATATTTTGGAATTTTGTAGCGAGCGATTTTCCCTTTGCAGAAATCTCTCACATCTTCCATCTCCATTGATACCCCTTCATGAAGAATAATAAACGCTCCAACCTCTTCTCCATATTTTTTTGATGGGACAGCTGCCACTTGCACATCTTTTACTCCCGGCATGTGGTACAAAAATTCTTCAATCTCTCGCGGATAGATGTTTTCTCCTCCTCGGATAATCATATCTTTGATACGCCCGGTGATACGATAGAACCCATTTTCATCTTTCACGCCTAAGTCTCCGGAGTGTAAAAATCCATTTTTATCAATTACTTCTGCGGTGGCTTGAGGGTTTTTGTAGTACCCCTTCATCACGTTAAATCCGCGGCAGCACATCTCTCCTTGTACCCCCACAGGACACTCTTCTCCTGTTTCAGGGTCCAAAACTTTTACTTCAACAAACGGATAATCTCGTCCCACAGTTGTACAACGTTGTTCAAAACTATCCTCGATGCGTGTTTGCGTCATTCCCGGTGATGTTTCGGTCAGTCCATATACACTGGTGATTGTCATAAACATCTTCTCGCTAACAGAGCGCATAAGCTCAATCGGGCATAAAGATCCGGCCATGATTCCGGTTCGGAGGGAACTCATGTCGAACATATTGAACATAGGATGGTTCAACTCTGCAATAAACATTGTTGGCACTCCGTATAGTGCGGTACAACGCTCTTTATGGACAGAAGCCAAAACCACCAATGGGTCAAATTTTTCCACCATCACCTGTGTACATCCATGCGTCAAGCAGTTCATGGTTGCCAAAACAACGCCGAAGCAGTGGAAAAGCGGTACGCAAACACATAGTTTATCGTCTTGCGTGAATTTCATGTGTTCTCCGGTGAAATAACCATCGTTAGCAATGTTGTGATGAGACAACATAACACCTTTTGGGAAACCGGTGGTTCCGGAGGTATATTGCATATTCACCACATCGTGGCAATTGACCTGTTTTTTTGCCTCAATCAATTTTTGGTCATCGATATTTTTCCCCAACAAGAGCAGCTCTGCCGTATTAAACATTCCTCGATGTTTTTCCTGACCAATGTAAACGACATTCTTCATACGAGGGAATCGTTCGCTTTTAAGGTGTCCTCGAGGGGAGGTTTTTAGTTCCGGCAACATTTTGTAGGTCATCTCCACATAGTCGCACTCCCATGTACCATCTATGATGCAGAGTGTGTGCATATCAGAGTTTTCGCAAAGATATTCCAACTCATTTTGTTTGTAATTGGTGTTGACGGTAACCAAAACCGCACCAATTTTGGCAGATGCATACAAGAATGTCAACCAATCCGGCACATTGGTAGCCCAAATACCCACGTGAGACCCCTTCTCAACACCGATAGCCATCAAGCCTTTGGCAAGGTCATCTACACGTTGATTAAACTGTTTCCAAGTAAACCGTAAGTCACGGTCGGAATATACAATATATTCTTTGTCGGGGGTGGTTTCTGCCCAATGTTCCAACCAATCCCCTAAAGTACGATCAGATAATTGATAGTTCATAACAATAGGAATTTAGAGTGGAGTATATACGACAGCAAGAATTTTAGCAGATTTATCCTTCACGCCGTGTACGTGGTGATCTACAATTGAATCATAAAATATGCTATCTCCTTTTTTCAGGTTGTAAACTTCTTTACCGTACGATATTTCAACCTCACCATCCATCACATAAATAAACTCTTCCCCCTCATGGGCAGACAAAGTATAATGTTCCTCTTTTGAAGGCTGAATATCAATAATAAAAGGCTCCATGTGTCTTCCGGCTTTTTGCTTTGCCAAAGAGTGATACTCCATGTGCTTGCGAGCATCTGTTGCTCCATTGGAAAAACTGATGCTGTCGCTCTGTTCTTCTGAACGGCAAACAACCGGTCCTAACTCTTCATTGTCGTCCAAAAACGTTCCCAGTCGTACTCCCAAAGCACGTGCCACCTTAATTAAAGATCCTAATGATGGCAAATGTTGATCATTCTCGATCGACAAAATTTGGTCTTTCGATAGACCACTTCTCTCTGAGATTTCCTCCAAGGAAATGTTTTTAGATTCGCGGATATTCTTAATCTTTGAACCAACAATTGTATTGCTAGACATAAAATTTATTGTTATAAATTTAAAATTATTTGCAAATATATGTATTTTTGCCGTTACAAGCTTTGTTAAAAGAGACAAAAAATAGATTAATATAGATTTAAAAACTAATTTGAAATGGGATTTTTAAAAGAATTTAAAGATTTTGCCATGCGCGGTAATGTCGTAGATATGGCTGTCGGAGTTGTTATAGGAGGTGCTTTTGGAAAAATTGTTACCTCTTTGGTGAATGATGTTTTTATGCCGATTGTTGGTTTGGCTGTTGGTGGTGTTGATTTCAGTTCTTTGTTTGTTCAGTTGGGTGACTTTGATAAAAAGTATGAGACGTTGGAAGCTGCAAAAGAGGCCGGGGTGGCTACACTTAATTATGGTAACTTCCTTCAAGTAACATTTGATTTTATCATTGTTGCTCTTTGTATCTTCTTGTTTATTAAGTTGATAAACTCGTTGAAGAAGAAAGAAGAAGCGGCTCCTGCTGCACCTCCTGCTCCTTCTAAAGAAGAGGTGTTGTTGACAGAGATTAGAGATTTGTTAAAGAATAAATAATTTTTGAAATTTATTGAGCGGTGTCTCTTGATTTGCTTATGGCGGGTCATTGCACCGCTTTTCTTTGTATATGGAAAAATTGACAGTCATTAAAGTGGGCGGAAAAATCGTGGAAGAGGAGAATTCATTATTGGCTCTTCTCGAACGTTTTTCAGCCATTGATGGACATAAAGTGTTGGTTCATGGCGGTGGACGTTCTGCCACTGCTATTGCAACAAAGTTAGGTATAGAAAGTAAAATGGTGGATGGCAGAAGAATCACCGACGAGGAGACCTTGAAGGTGGTTACCATGGTGTATGGTGGGTTGGTCAATAAATCCATTGTGGCAAAACTTCAAGCATTGGGAGTTAATGCGTTGGGATTGACCGGAGCCGACTTGAATTATATGCGTTCTGATAAACGTCCTGTTAAAACGGTTGATTATGGCTTTGTGGGCGATGTTAAAGAGGTAAATTCAGAACTTCTTTCCGACCTTATCGCAAAAGGTGTTGTGCCGGTTTTAGCTCCTCTTACGCATGATAAAAAGGGGAACATGCTTAACACCAACGCAGATACAATTGCCGGTGAATCTGCCAAGGCTTTGGCAAAGCATTTTGATGTAACATTGGTCTATTGCTTTGAGAAAAAAGGGGTCTTGTTGGATGCGAATGATGATGATAGTGTGATTCCGGAAATTAATCGCTCTCTTTTTGATGAATATGTTGCCAAAGGAATTATTACGGAGGGGATGATACCTAAGTTGGAAAACTCTTTTGAGGCAATCTCTTCCGGTGTCTCAAAGGTGATAATTACAAAGGCTGATGAGTTAGGAAATGATTCCGGAACGGTGATTGTGGCTTAAGTTAAGTTTATTAAAAATAGCAAAATACCCCTGTCGATTTTGATAATCTGCAGGGGTAAATTTTAGGTGTATAACTTATTTTACAAGATATTTTTTAGCGCAGTATTCTTTCCGGTTTCATATTTCAAGTGCCTGACTTCCTGAAACTTGAAACCTGAAACCAATTCTCTACTTCTTCCTCCAAATATCTTGTCCCAACTTGGCGCATTCGTCTGC